>JBKJUN010000076.1:0-4789 GCA_046590555.1 Bryobacter sp.
CGCGAACCTGCGCTCGACGACACAACGCCAGCGCGCACAGAGCTTCGAGGAGTTCGGCTGCGCGACCTGCCACAAGGTTGCTGACGGCGAAGTCGGGCTGACGCAGGTAGGAACGAAGCTGGCCAATATGCACTTGGGCTGCGTTGAGGTGGAGAAGCTACTCGCCGACAAGCCTGCCTCGCAGTGACCGAACATTTTCCAATTGAACGATGAGCCTGAAAGAATATTCCCAAACCGGTAGAAACGCTTTGCATTCATCGCGATGGGCCCATTCATAAAAAATTTAGATTTTGTAGAGAACTTTCAAAGCTGTCCGCCGGTAGGCTATCAACAAGTCACAAAACAATTTTTACCAAGAGTGATGCTGTTACAAAATGCGCACGCAGAAGCGCTGCTGCGACTAAAGGAGACAACGCATGATACGAAGTAATCCAGTAGGCCGGTGGTCGGCATTTTTCGGTGCGCTTATAGCGTACGCCAGCAGCGTCCAGGCCACGAATATCGGCGGGACCATAGCTACAACTCTGACCATCACAGAGAACAGCCAATTGGTGGATGATGTCACCTGCACTGTCACGGGTGCTCCCTGCATCGTTTTCGGGGCTTCTCATTTAACGCTAGGGTTAAACGGCTTCACCATGACGGGGCAGGCGGACACACGAACCGCCTGTAGCGGTGGTCCTTCTGCGTTTCCTCCGGAGCATGGGATTGACGTGAGCGGAAGAGCAGACGTGGCCATTCTCGGTCCAGGCCTGGTTCAACAGTTTCGGGGACCGGGTATCTTCATCCGCCGTGGCAGCAATAACGCCACGGTCAAGGGTGTGACCGTCTCCACGAATTGCGCCTCCGGTATTTTGATCGGCGGTGGAACCGGTCATGACATTGCCGAGAACGTCGCCATACGAAATGGACACAAGGCGTTTGAGTGCGGGGGCATATGACTGTATGGCGGCGCCAGCCGCAGCCGGATCCGTGCGAACCGGTCGACTTCAAATGGCTACGTTAGCGGGACGGTGATTAACTTTGGCATCGCTCTGGATGGGGCCGGCACCAATGACAACATCGTTGAGGACAACACGATAGTGGGGAACACGAATGGTTTCTACATGACGGCGGGAGCCCGAGGCAACGTCATCCGCCGGAATCTCATCGTTGGCAACCCTGCAATGCAAGTAGACCTGGACTACGCTTCGGCCAAGGGCGTCGATATCAGGAATCTTGCGGAAGAAGGCGCGAATACATTCCAGGCCAACGTCTGTCTCACGTCTATTAATGCGCCTTGTCCGGGCGCTGTGCCACCTTCTGTGACCGCGACGCCGAATCCTGTTCAGCTCACAGGTTCGTCCAATTTGGGGATGACGACGATAACCTGGATGGCACCGGGCGCGGAAGCCGTCGAGATTCGTATCGGCAGCCCGAACGGTGTGGTGTTTGTGGGCGGCGGCAGTCGCGGATCGGCCCAAACGGGCCTCTGGGTGCCTGATGGAATGACTTTCTACCTTCAGGATATTAGCGGCGGAAAGCCACTGACGGCGGAGAACACGCTCGCCACGGTCGTTGTTCGATTCCAAGAAAAGCAATGACGTTTATAGGGAGTGGATTATGAAGCACTTCTCGATGATTCTGGTTCTTTGCCAGGCAGTGTCGGCTTGGGCGCAATCTACGGACGCTACACTCGACAAAATGATCTCGGCGGGCAAGAGTCCGCGCGAGTTGGCCCAGCACCTTTTCGATACTCACGGCTGCAAGACCTGCCACACAGCTGGCAAAGACAGAAGGCTCGGCTTCACGAAGAAGGGGGAGAATCGTGCTCAAGGGTTTGTCGGCTGCATCTCGACGTTGAAAGCAATGACGGTCATCGCCAAGGTGCCCGCGAACCTGCGCTCGACGACACAGCGCCAGCGCGCACAGAGCTTCGAGGAGTTCGGCTGCGCGACCTGCCACAAGGTTGCTGACGGCGAAGTCGGGTTGACGCAGATAGGAACGAAGCTGGCCAATATGCACTTGGGCTGCGTTGAGGTGGAGAAGCTACTCGCCGGCAAGCCTGCCTCGCAGTAACCGAACATTTTCCAATTGAACGATGAGCCTGAAGGAATGTTCCAGGGCTCCTTTTGGCCGAAGGCCGGTGGAAGTATAACTAGAAGTTGAAGCTGCCCCGGTAGGATCTGTTCAACTGGGCCATGAGTTACGGGGCATGCCACCAAATTCAGCACGGGAGTGATCGACAAAGCAGCACTCGAACAATTGCGCTGCCACGTTGCACAGATTTTTGTCCGCAGAGACAATATCTGAGACCGCGCCACGACGGTGAAGGGCAAGTGCCACGGACAACTGGAATACGTCACGACGTACTTTTAAAGGCAGGACGCTGCATTAGATCGCCGCATTGCTGAGTGCTTTATCCAGGCTGGACAGTGGTGCAGCCTCACGGAGGGTGGGGTAAAGGCAGGCTTGCAACAAATGCGTCAATGACTTGCCGGGCCATTCACTCTGGCCGTAATCAATGGTTTTGCGCATGATGCAACCGTCTGGTTCAGGCTTCACCTGCTTGTAGAGTTAAGGAACTTCTTCCACCTCAGCGCGCCGGTTAGTGTCCAGTGCCGCGCTCTTGGTTTGAGTAGGTTCAATCGCCGTTCTTCTACCCAAAATATAACAGTCATACCCCATCCGCCCATGGTCCTCGATGTGTTTGTAGTTTTCACTTCACACTTGAGCCTAGTCCGCCAGGAAATATCCAAGGCTTCTTTTCCTCGATTAAAGTTCCCCTTAAAGCAAGCAGCCTTGGAAACTATTTCACGCCAATATCCTCTTAAAAGTTACAGTTCAACTGCGCTTCTCTCATGGACCCTAACCCCGAATCTTCAAATCAGGTCTCCCTTGATCGAGGCTCTCTTCAGGTAACCGTTCTTGGTGCAGTCACCATGGCTTGCTTGGCCGTTTGCCTGTGGCTGGCCGCCCCCTTCTTTACCGCGATCGTCTGGGCCCTTGCCCTCGCCGTCGCAGTTTACCCCATCCACAAATGGATTGCCATCCGCGCCACCAACACCACCCTGGCCGCAGGCCTCACCGTCGCGGTCATAGTCCTACTCATCCTCACTCCCATCCTTTTCATCGTGCAACAACTCGTAGTCGAATCCGCCACAGAATCACAACGCTTGCAGGCCTGGTTCTCTACATTTAACATCGAAAGCTATTTCTTTAACACCCCATTTACTTACAAGATCTACCAATGGCTCAAGCAGAATTTGGATTTCACAAAGGATGCCGGCGCTCTTCAATCCAATATCGGAAGCTACCTGACGCTATGGCTGGGGAACACACTCTCCACAGTCACCCAGTTCCTGATCATGCTTTTTCTGCTCTTCTTTATTTATCGGGACCGCACCAGCGTCATGCAAACATTTCGCGACCACGTCCCTTTGTCCAAGCAGGAAACCGCGCAGGTTATGGATCGAGTCGGGGCCATGGTTTACGCCACGATTTATGGCTCTCTCGGCGTCGCGGCGGTCCAGGGCTTTCTCGGTGGCATGATGTTCTGGATGCTCGGCCTGCCGGCTCCCCTTCTTTGGGGTGCGGTCATGACGATCTTCGCCATCGTGCCCGTCGTCGGAACCTTCGTCATCTGGATGCCCGCCGCCATTGCCCTTTTCCTGCAGGGCAGCACCACCAAAGCAATCATCCTGCTGATCTACGGTGCCACAGCAATCAGCCTTGTTGACAACCTGCTTTACCCATATCTGGTCGGCTCCAAGGTGCGACTGCATACGGTTCCCGTCTTCATCTCGATTGCCGGCGGCTTGATCGTTTTTGGTCTCTCAGGCCTTGTCGTTGGCCCGGCCGTCCTCTCCCTCACTCTTGCCCTGCTCGAAGTTCTCCGTAAACGCACCGAAGACGGGCGTTCCGCAACCGAGCCCGTAAAGTTCGGCATCCAACCAACACCTTAGGATCCAGTCGTTAGAAGCTCTACTGCTCAATGGAACCTGAAAGGCCGGGAATCCATTTCGAGCACTAAGATGAGTGCTCGCTACAAACCCTTTTTCTGCTTTTTTCGTAAATTTCGACTCGCAAGCGAAGTCTTCCAGATCGAATAGATGGAGGGAATATCTGGCAACAGGCTAAGCAAACAATTGATATATACTTTGGGAAATCTATGACTCTCCGTTTTGTAGTCTTAATCGTCGCGTTTGCACTCCCAATGGCTGCCCAGTTTTCTGCAGCCGTGCAAGGCACTGTTCTCGATCCTTCGGCTTCGATCATCCCGAACGCCAAAATCACTCTAAAAAATGGTCGCACTGGCATATCGTCTGACTTGCTCACCAATAGTGCCGGGTTCTATCGCTTTAGCTCCCTGGCACCTGGCGACTATGAAATCAAGGTAGACGTAGCAGGATTCCGCGGATCCACCACGCTGCTGACTCTCACTACTGGTCAAACCCGGGATTTGGATCTCAGTCTCGAAGTAAAAGGTGCGGGCGAGTCGGTAAGTGTAACGGGTGAGGCGCCGGTGCTGGACACCGCAGAGTCACGCCAGCAATTGACGATGGATCAAAAAAAGATCCGTGACCTGCCGCTATTGAACAACAGCATTTTCGCAATTCTGTCATTGGCCCCGGGTGTCACTGGCTTGAACGGAGCTTCAGATAATTTTAACCCCGAGTACTTTGCGGGTATGAGTGCCAACGGGGCGAGCCCCCGAGGCAACACCTACAACGTAGACGGATTGAGCATCACCTCGAACATCACAAATGGAACTGCGAATCTGGGCGTGAATCCCGAGGCAGTCGAAGAG
>JBKJUN010000164.1:0-3252 GCA_046590555.1 Bryobacter sp.
GGGATTGGGCTGGAGTGTCGCGGTAATCCTAAAATGGATTTTGGGGTGCTGGGATTCGCCAACTCTTGGCGTAAGGATCTGGGCTGGAAGAGGAAGCAACGAGATTGATTGGGAATGGTTCTTATTTGAGGAAGGGGTTGTGGCGGGCCTCTTCGCCGATGGTTGTTTCTGGGCCGTGACCTGAGTAGACTTCTGTTTCTAGAGGCAGGGTGAGGAGCTTGGTGCGGATGCTTTTGAGGAGGCGATCCAGGCTGCCGCCGGGGAGGTCTGTGCGACCGATCGAGCGGCGGAAGAGAGTGTCGCCGGCGATGACGCGCTTGGCTAGCGGGATGTAGAAGCTGATGCTGGCCGGGGAGTGGCCCGGGGTTTCGAGGGCGTTGAGGGTGTACTTGCCGAGTTGGAGTTGCATGCCTTCAGCGAGGGGATGATCGATGGTGGTCATGCGAGGGGCAGGGAGGCCGAAGAGGGCTGCCTGCTGGACGATGCCGTCGTAGAGGGGTTGTTCGCCGGGATGCATGTAGGCTGGAACATTCAGGGCTTCTTTTGTTTCAGCAAGAGCGCTGACGTGATCGAGGTGGGCGTGGGTGATGAGGATTGCTTTGACGGTGACGCCGAGACGGTCGATTTCAGCGAGGATGATTCCTGGTTCGTCGCCGGGATCAATCAGGAAGGCTTCTTTGGTGTCTTCATCGGCGATGACCGCACAATTTTGTTGGAATAAAAGGCCTACCGGGATGACGGAGTGAATCATACACTTTAATTATGGAAATTTTTCTCGAGTTGTTGATGCGTTGGCTCCATATTTTTGTGGGGATGGTGATGGTGGGAGGCGTTGTGGGCGGGGCTTATCTGGGGTTGCCGGTGGTGGCTCCGGTTGCCCGCAGTGCAGTGTTTAGCGGGATTGTGGCGATTTTCATCAGTGGTTTTTACAGTTTGACCCGGCTGATGGGGACGGCGCCGAAGGGCTGGCATATGTGGTTTGGGATCAAGTTTCTCTTGGCGCTGCATGTGTTTGCGATGATCTTTTTGCTGACCAAGGCGGATGCGCCTGTGGAGAAGCGAAAGCGCTGGCAGATGATGGGATTGATCGGGGCAGCGGCAGTGGTAGCGGTGGGGGCCTATTTGCGGCATCTGCGTGGTGCCTAGGGGCGTCGATCATACACTGTAGATATGAACATTACACCTGATCTTTTGCTGCGCTGGGCGCATTTGTTTCCAGCCATTGTGTTGGTTGGGGGTGCTGTGGGTGGAAGCCTGATGGGGGCACCGAATGTTGCGCCGCTGGCGCGGGGTGTCGTCGTTGGCGGGATGGTGACGATGTTGACTAGTGGCCTGACCACCATGAACCAGTTGCTTGCTACTGCGCCGAAGGGTTGGCATATGTGGTTTGGGATCAAGTTCCTGTTTGCTCTTCATGTGTTCGCGATGTTGTTTTTGTTGACTAAGCCCGATGCGACGCCTGAGAAGCGGAAGCGGTGGCAGTTGCTTGCGGTGCTTGGCCTGGCGGTTGTTGTTTTTGCTGGCGGATATTTGCGCCAGTTGAGAGGTGCTTGAGATGTTGGGCTATTCAGAACTGCGGACTAGTGCGGCGTGGAGAGACTTGAGTGGACGTGGGCGGATCCTGGTACATGGTGAAGACAATGCGCGGCTGCTTCATGCGATGAGCTCGAATCATGTGAACGGACTGGAGGAGGGGCAGGGTTGTTATGCGTTCTTTCTCAATGCGGTGGGGCGGATACAGAGCGATGCAACGATTATGCGGAGTGGTGTGGATTTTATGATCGACACCGAGGCTGGTGCGCATGAGAAATTGTTTGCACATCTCGATCAATTCATCATTGCCGATGATGCGACGCTGGAGGATCTTGTCGCGAGTCATATTGAGATTGGCATTGAGGGGCCGGAGGCGGCTGCTGTTGCTGCTGGTTTAGGTGTGCCGGTGCCATCAGTGCAGAACGGTATTGTTGCGTTTGAGGGTGGGTATGTCGCTCGTCTGAATGAGACTGGCGTGGATGGGGTGCGGTTGATTCTGCCAGTGGGGGCTCGGGCGGCGTGGCTGGCGAAGTTGAGCGGGATCGTTGAAGCGGACTTGGAAGCATGGGAGATTGTGCGGCATGAGAACGGGAAGCCGCGGTTTGGTGTCGAGATTCTCGAGAAGCATTTGATTCAGGAGACACGGTTGATGCATGGGGTGCACTTTACGAAGGGGTGCTATCTGGGGCAAGAGATTGTTGAACGCGTGCGTGCTCGTGGAGCTGTGCACAAGGGCCTGGCGGCGGTGACGGTTGTTGCAAGCGCGAAGATGCCGGCGCAGGATGCAGAGCTATGTGGTGGAGGAGTTAGAGCCGGGCATTTGTTGAGTGTGGTTCATTCCCCGGCAGAGAATTGCAGTGTTGGATTTGCTGTTTTGGGCGTTGAGTATCTGGGCGGGGACAAGCACATCAGTTGTGATGGGGTTGAAGTTCGTCTACGACCTTCCAGTGCGTTCGCAGCCCGCTGATGGATTGCTCTGTGTCGCTGGTAAGCCCGATCTGACGGGACTGGAGCAGCATTGCGAAGGCTGGCAGATGGAGTTGCGAACTGAGTTCGACGCTCTGGATTGAGACGCCGAGCAGCTTGAGGTTGTCGAGCAGGGTGTGGAGTTGGTCGATGTTGAGATTGGGGTGTTGCGAGAGGTCGATTTCGAAATCGAGACCGTGTTTCACGTTGGACTTGAGGGTGTTGTAAAAATCGGCTATGGCTCGCGGGTTGCCGGTGTCTTCTACCAGTTGGCTGAAGCGGGAGAATGGTTCGGCTTCTGTGGGGCTGGGCGGGGTGATTTGTTTTTCGAGAATTGCTACGAAGCCTTCGCGCCAGTTGGAGAGCAGGATTGGGAGGTAGGGTTTCCAGTTGGCTTCTGTAGTGCGGATAGCGGGGAGCAGATTGGGGCGTTTGGGAAAGGACTTGAGAATGTCTTTGAGATCGGGGTTCATGGCGTAGCTTTGGAGATTGTGGAGAGAAGTGGAGCGGGCGAGGAGGCTGGGATAAAGACCCTGGATGATGGTGCCGAGGTTTTCTGCGACGGGGATGGCGTTGATGATGATTTCGCGTTCGCCGGCAGGGCGGACGCGAGCCAGAAGCAGGGGCTTGGGGAAGAGTGGGGTGGTGGCGGCTGAAGCGGGGGCGATGTGGAGGAGCCAGGGGTCGCCTTCGGTCTGGATGATGAGGAAGTAGGTGGTGGGGTGGGTCGGATCGGGGGTGAGTGTGAGCGGG
>JBKJUN010000251.1:0-8527 GCA_046590555.1 Bryobacter sp.
GTACCTTCAGAATCTGTTCGCGGCCCTTCACGTCCGGCCGACCCACCACCACGCGGCGGTCGAAGCGGCCCGGGCGCAACAACGCCGGATCCAGCACATCAGGGCGGTTCGAGGCGGCAATCAGGATCACGCCTTCGTTCGATTCAAATCCGTCCATCTCCACCAGCAACTGGTTCAGCGTCTGCTCACGTTCATCGTGACCACCGCCCAAACCAGCACCACGATGACGCCCGACGGCGTCGATTTCGTCAATGAAGACAATGCAGGGTGCATTCTTCTTACCCTGTTCAAACAAATCACGAACCCGGCTCGCGCCCACGCCAACAAACATCTCGACAAAGTCAGAACCCGAGATCGAGAAAAATGGCACATTGGCCTCACCCGCAATCGCACGCGCAAGTAGAGTCTTACCTGTACCAGGGGCACCCACCAGCAGCACACCCTTCGGGATGCGGCCACCCAGCTTCTGGAACTTTTGCGGCTCACGCAGGAACTCAATGATTTCCTGCAGTTCTTCCTTGGCTTCTTCCACCCCGGCAACGTCCTTGAACGTAACTTTCTTTTGCTGCGAACTATGCAGCTTCGCGCGGCTCTTGCCAAAGCTCATCGCCTTGTTGCCGCCGCTCTGCATCTGCCGCATCATAAAAATCCAGAATCCCAACAGGAGGATAAACGGAGCCGTCTGGAAAATCAGGCTCAGAATCCCGTTCGAGCCCGTGTCCTTGATGTCGATGTTGACACCCTTCTCGCGCAAAATCTTGAACAGGTCGGGGTACATCGCCGGGACAGTGGTCTTCAGGCCAGACCCATCCTCGCGGTAAATCCCGTGCACCTCTGTTCCAGTAATCGCGACGCTTTTCACGCGGTTGCTTTCAACCTGTTGCATGAAGTCGCTAAATGTCACTTGCGCGTCCGCTTTTTTGTTTCCGGTTCGGACGACGACGAAAATGAGGGACACCACACAAATGATGACCACCCAAAAGATAACCGACTTGACGTTGGAGTTCATTCTTACCTTACAGACGTAAACAATTCGTTACTTGATTCACCTTATGCCGGATTCTCATGAGATCTAGCCAATCGACTAGTTCCCCCAGCCCTGCGTCCATTCTATTCGCAACGCAGTCCGGGTCTCCGGGCTAACAGCAAAATCCGCCGTAGGGCCAAATTCGGCAACCCATACGGGCAGATCCCCTAATACAACTATCGGCCAGGCGCGCCGTCGCCATAAGGGAATCCGGTGCTTTTGAAACAGTTCTTTCACCTTTTCAGGCTCAGTACTTCCACCCCGGACTAAAGAGTCCCCCGGCCGCCAGTTCCGCAACTCCAGACGCCGTTCCGCATCCACAGCCGCAAAAAGCCTGTCCCAGTCTAGACTCCCGCCACTTTCATTATAGTTACATCCAGGGTCAATCGTGCTCACCACTATTCCTGCCCCCTCAGGAACTACCACCCTCCCAGGCACAGCAAAGTCCACCCGAAAGTTCCGCTCCGGCATCCCCTGCAGCACCTCAAGGCGAATCACCCGCAGCAATCCAAAGCTCCGCATCAAGTCCATACCGGGCACCTGAATCCGCCCATTCCCCTCTTTTTCGTCACACAAACGCAATGCACCCTCAACATGCGCAAACTCCAATTCCCGCAAATCCCCCTTCACCCGCTCCATCAACTCACGCATCAACCGCCGCCGCAAACCAAGCGGCTCTGAGCAAAACTTCGTGCAATCCAGCACCACCCCATCCCCTTCCCGCCAAACCATACCGTCAAGGCGCTCCCGCACCAACCCGTCGATCCACTCCGATTCGTCCCAAACAATTTCTGCTAGATTCCCCAACGCCCGGTCCACTTCCGGGTTCAACTCCCGCCGCAACACCGGCAGCAACTCATGCCGGATCCAATTCCGTCGGTAGCGAAAATCGAGATTCGAAGAATCCTCCCGCCACCCAATCCCCTGCGATTCGAGCCAAGCCCGAATCTCCCCCCGCCCCACCTCAAGCAAAGGGCGATAAACCCGCCCGTCCAAAACAGGCGAAATCCCGGCCAGCCCATCAGGCCCCGTCCCACGAACCAGACGAAACAAAACGGTCTCAGCCTGATCTTCACGAGTGTGCCCGGTCAAAACAGCATCGACCTCACAACGAGAAAACCACTCATACCTCAACCGCCGCAACTCATCTTCCGAGCGCCCCAAAGGCACCACTCGTTCCACCAGCAAGTCACAATTCAACCGCAAAGCCAAATCCCGAACAAACTCCTCATCAAGATCACTCTCGACACCCCGCAACCCATAATTCATATGCAAAAGCGTCAGCCCCAAAAAGGACTCCCGGGCCAGACAAGCCAGAGCAACAGAATCCCCGCCCCCGCTAACAGCCACACCAACCCGCTGCGCCCCCGCAAGCGCCGGATACCGCCGCACAAACTTGAAAAACGATTCCATCAACACCATCATCTACTGAAGAAAACATCCGCAGTGGAAACATATATTCAACGCTCTCCCTCAAGAAGGCGAGATGAAATTGTCAAATTCAATTCGCTACGCTCTGCCAGCCTTGGTATTCACCTTGGCCGCCGCCATTACCCTCGACACCAACCTTCCTACTGCTTCCCTCGGCCAACCCTACAGCGCCATGCTCAATCCGACGGGCGGCTCTTCACCCTACACCCATACCCTCACTGGAGGCAGCCTCCCACCCGGACTTTCCCTCTCCGGTGCCAACATTACAGGCACTCCTCAATCCGCCGGTCAATACAGCTTCTCCGTGCTCACCACAGACTCTCTAACCTCCACAACCCTCACCAACCTCAACCTCAGAGTCACTAACGCCAGCGGCATCCAGATCACAGTCAACGCACTTGCCATCGGGCGCATCAACACTCCCTACGACATGACCTTATCCGCCCAAGGCGGCGCAAGCCCCTACTCCTGGGACATCGTTCAAGGCTCCGGCACCCTCCCTCCCGGCATCACCCTCAGCTCCCAGGGCCGACTCCAGGGCACTCCCACCTCAGGTGGAATATTTCCCCTCACCATCCGCGTAACTGATGCAAGCGGCAACTCTTACTCCTCCTCACTCCCCCTCCGCATTGAAGCCATCAACCTCGCAATCGCCACCAACTCTCTGGCTGGCGCATCCACCAATGTCCCCTACAGCCAGGGCTTCGCATCCATCGGCGGCACTCCTCCCTACACCTACACCCTCCTCGCAGGCACTCTTCCTCCCGGCCTCGCACTCAGCACTGGCGGCGTCCTCTCCGGTATCCCCACCACTGCGGCGACGTACAACTTCACCATCCGCACTACAGACGCAACCACCACAACCGCACAGGCCGCATTCGCCATCACCGTCGCCGGCTCAGGCCCCCGCATCCTCATCACCTCCCTCCCCAACGGCATCCTCAACCAGATCTATAACGCCTCCTTCACCGGCCAAGGCGGCATGCCTCCTTATACTTATTCCCTCGCCTCCGGAAGCCTTCCCACAGGCCTCACCCTCAACCTTAATGGCACTCTTTCCGGCACCCCCACCGCTAGCGGAATATACCCAGTCACAATTCGCATCGGTGATTCAAACCAGCAATCCTCCCAAGCCGACGTCTTGCTCAACATCAACTCTGGCGCATTCTCCATCAACAACACCAGCGCCCCAGACGGCATAGTCAATACCACTTATACCTTTGCCCTTACAACCTCTAGCGGCACCGCGCCCAACTCGTTCACAGTGCTCTCCGGCGCTCTCCCCAATGGCCTCATCCTGAACGCCAATGGCACTATCACGGGCACACCCACCACCGCCGGCACTTATCAATTGACGATCCGAGCAACTGATGCCGCCGCAGCCACAGCCCAACTCCCGCTCTTAATTCGCATACTCTCTTCCACACTTACACTCTCTCAATCCGGGCTTGCCAACGGCCAGCTGAATCAGCCCTACACTTCCACCCTCACCGCCACGGGCGGCGCCTCTCCCTACGCTTTTAACATCGTTACCGGAACCCTACCCCCCGGCCTCACTCTCTCCTCCAACGGCAACATCTCCGGCACACCCACCACCGCCGGCATCTACCAGATCTCCTATCGCGTTCTCGACGCCAATCAAAAATCAGTTGAAACGACCTTACCTCTTTTCATCACCGGCGGTGGTATCGGCCTCACAACGCTCACTCTCCCCTCAGGCCGGCCCAACCAAATCTACAGCACGATGATCCAGGCTTCCGGGGGAACAAGTCCTTATAGCTTCCAACTCACCAACGGCTCGCTTCCCACCGGTCTTACGCTCTCATCCGCTGGCTTGCTTTCGGGCTCCCTAACACAAGCCTCAAACGGTGCATTCACCGTTCGCATTACAGACGCAGCGGGCGCGGCTATCCTCGCCTCCTACATCTTCAACGTCAACAACAACCCGATCGTCCTCACCTCAAATGCTCCTTCCACAGGAAGCATCGGTCAACTTTACACAACAACTCTTACTACTTCAGGCAACACCGGGAATAACACCTACACGCTCGATTCCGGCACGCTCCCCCCAGGCATCACCCTCAGCTCCAGTGGTACTCTTTCCGGTACCCCCACCACACCTGGCACCTACGTCTTCAACATCAAAGCGACAGACTCAGGCCTCGCCTCAGCCATCTTCAGCCAAGCCATCACCATCGGTTCCGGCCAACTCGGCTTCGCCACCTCCACACTGCCAAGCCTCACACTCAATACTCAATATTTCTCCAGCTTAACCGGCATTAACGGCACCGCCCCATACACCTTCACTCTACTTACCGGAAGCCTACCCCCAGGTATCAGCCTTGCCACCAACGGCAATCTAACTGGCTCGGCCACTTCCACCGGTACATACCCGGTAACAGTACGAATCACTGACTCAACCGGCGCCACCGCTACCCTGTCTACCACGCTAACAGTAAGTTCAAGCTCCGCTCTCTCTATATCCACAACTGCCTTGGCTACCGGCAAACGCACAGAAGCTTACAGCGCCATGCTCGTAGCCACCGGCGGCAGCGCTCCCTATAACTTCCAACTCATCTCCGGCTCCATGCTGCCCCCAGGCCTTACCCTCTCTAGTGCCGGCCTCATCTCGGGCATGGCCACCGCCGATGGCACCACGACTTTCACAGTCCGTGTCACCGATGCCAACGCCGACACTTCACAACGCTCATTCACGATAAACATCAACTCAGGCACGCTCAGCATCTCAAGCGACCAGTTCTCAAACGGAATCGTCGGCAACAGCTATATTTCCAGTCTCACCGGCACAGGTGGCATACCCACCTATTCGTTTGACCTCCTCAGCGGCACCCTGCCCCCAGGCTTAACTTTCTCCCCCACCGGCGTCCTTTCCGGCACGCCTACCCTCACCGGCACCTTCCCCCTCGTCGTTCGCCTCACAGACTCCTCCGGCGCGACCATCCAGAAATCCTTTAACATTCTCGTCGGTTCGAGCGCACTCGCTTTCACCAACATAACTCTGCCCATGGCCTATCTCGGCCAGAACTACCGTGCCAACCTCCAGGCCGCCGCCGGAGCACAGCCCTATACCTTCTCCATCGTATCGGGCAGCCTCCCCGCCGGCCTCACCCTCGATAGCAACGGCACCATCTCTGGCACTCCAACCGTCGCAGGCCAATCCACAGTCACATTCAAAGTAACGGACGCCTCCGGTGGTACCGCCGTCAACACGCTCACAATCGGTGCAATGCAATCCGCCATCAGCTTCGGCTTCACCACGCTGCCCAATGCTACTGTCGGTCAACCCTATAACTTCACCACCGCAGGCAACGGCACAGGACCCTTCACCTTCTATATCCTCGGCGGCCTGCCCCCAGGCATCTACATTGATCGCTTCGGCAATCTGGTCGGCGTTCCTACCCGCGAGGGCACCTACAACGTCACCATCCAGACCCAGAACCTCAACGGCGACAGGATCGTCTCCTCCTTCCCGCTCACCGTCCTCGGCGCAGGCTTCCGCATCACTAGCCTCACCCTGCCAAACGCACAAACCAACATGCCTTACAGCCAGACGCTGACTGCAGCCGGTGGCAATGGCAACACAACATACACAGTCCAATCCGGCACCTTGCCCGTGGGCTTCACATTGAGCTCGAACGGCCTCCTGTCTGGCACCACCACCACTGCCGGAACCTATCCCTTCACCGTCCGCGCAACTGATAGTTCTGGCACCAACACGACGGCCATTTTTGCCCTCATGGTCAGCGCTCCGGTAGTGAATTTCACCACCGTCACACTCCCTTCAGGCACCATCAATCAGGCCTATAATCAAACCCTCGCCGTCATCGGCGGCACCGCGCCCTACACCTTTAGAATCGATAGCGGCACCTTGCCCACAGGGCTCACACTCTCGACGGGAGGCGTCATCTCCGGCACCCCCACCGTGGGCGGGAATTACTCCTTCGTAGTACGCGCCACGGACACCCAGGGTGAGACCAGCACGTCTAGCTACCTCATCGGTCTAGGCACCGCCGGAGCACCTGCCATCACGGCCGTCGTAAGCGCGGCAAACTATGTCGCAAACGGCGTCGCGCCCGGTGAAATCGTAGTTCTCTACGGTTCCAATATCGGCCCCGTTAATCTCGTCACAACCGCCGCATCGACGAACACGCGCGTCCTCTTCGATGGAGTGGCCGCCCCCGTCCTCTATGCCTCGGCAACTCAGACTTCAGTTGTTGTTCCGTTCTCCTTAACGGGCAAATCCACCACTAACATCGTTGTAGAATACCTCGGTGCTTCTGGTGCAGCAATTCAAGTCCCCGTCCGCACGGCCAAGCCAGCCATCTTCACCACCAATTCATCCGGTACTGGCCCCGCAGCCGTCCTCAATCAGAACGCCACCGTAAACACTGCATTAAACCCAGCAGCGAAACTCAGTGTCATCAGCATCTATGCCACGGGCTTGGGCCAAACCAGCCCCGCCTCACAAGACGGCGTAATCGTGATGACACCCTCGGCACTCAGCACCCCGGTAACGGTCACCATCAACGGCCAAAACGCCCAGATCCTCTATGCTGGCGGTGCCCCAGGCTTAATCCCGGGCCTCGCTCAGATCAACATCATGCTTCCGGCAGGTACCGTCTCCGGGGCAAACTCAATCCAAATCACCAGTGGGGCAACCACCACCACCGGCACCGTCACCGTTTTCGTCAACTAAGCATCACCACTCAACGATCGAGCAGCAGCTTCCTACCGAGTCGCTTCTGCTCGATTTCCATTTTCTGCCCTGAAACTCCGCCTGCACAAAGGTTCCCACCCCCAACTCATCCTTCACCAGCAAGCGATACCGCTATCCATTCCACCCGCTCGTAGCTAACACCCGCGACGCCCGAAATACGACTGACGGCCTCGGCTCCCGTTCCGCAATCACCGCCACAATCGCCCCTTCTTCGATACCTGAGCCCGACGCAAACGTACCAACAACAGCGGGCTAGCACTCCCTTTGGTCAAAAAAGCAAGCGCCGCAAGCAACCCAAACAATTGCTCGGCCACCAGTCCTGGCCCCTCAAGATACCGGGCAAAAGCAACCGCCGCCCCAACCACCATCACCCCAGTCACATAATGGCTGGGGTCATCTGGAAACCCACTGAAATCCGCGTGAAAAGTCCCATTCCAAACCTGTACTCCGGCAACAACCACGCCCAGCACCAATAGACCAATTCCAACCTGCGGATCTCATTTTTTCCATACCCGCAATCGCGCCAGATAACCAAAAAAACCCAGATTCAAACCAACAAGCAACGGCACGAAAACAAGAATCGCCCCAACAGCCTCTTGTGCGCCACGGTTACGAGCCCGCCCCAGGCCCGGCCTCCCTCACTGCCTCCGCAATCTGCCCAGCCTGCAATGCGGGCGATCCATCATCCACAACAATCACCTCAAACGGCTCAAGCGCAGACGCCTCAACAGTTCCCAGCGCCTCACCAACAACTCCACGCCACCATGCACCGGAATAACAACCGAGAGCCGCAAGCGGTTAGGGATTCCCCCAATAAATGAAATATCGTTCAACAAACCTCTATCTTCGCCTATCCCGGCAAAGCCTCAGCCAAGCACCCAACGTGAGGTGGGGCACCGATGGAACCAGAATCCTCACCGTCGATGACGGTTACGTCTGGCTGTTCACTGCGGTCGTGCATTGGAACACCGAATGCGCCGGCTGGCATGTGGTCAAACACGGGAGCCGTTATGAGGCGATGGGGCCAATCTCGATGGGGCTTCGTCTCGTCTTGGCAATACCCTGGCATGTGTAGCTCGAGGGCTCTCACTCCGCATGGACCATGGCACCCAATATCTGTCAGACCACTTCTTGAACCAGCCCAAATATTGGGGCATCAATCCCAGTTTTGCGTTTGTCAGTCCACCGGAAACCAACGGAGTCGCCGAGAGGTTCAATCGCACCATGAAAGAACAAGCCAGCTATGGAAGGGTCTTTCAGCACATCGAAGAAGTGCGGGCCGCAGTGCGGCAATTCATCGAGAAGTACAACGAGCAGTGGCTGGTCAAGAA
>JBKJUN010000377.1:0-2059 GCA_046590555.1 Bryobacter sp.
GTACCTCAACCACATCAAGCCGTTCCACCAGACTCGACTCATCAGTCCCGATAAACCCATCCTCGCGAGCCTTAGCAAATGCCTGCTTCAGCAACGCCGTCCGAAACACCTGCGGGGTCTGCGCCAGCACCAGCCGGTCTCGCGAAATCGTTGTCTGTACTTTCGCCAAATGCACCTGCTTTACCGTATCGACAGGAACAATCCCTACAATCGCCGCGCCAGATTCAGCAGCAGCCGCAATCACCGTCCGGATCATCATCTCGTCGGCAAACGGCCGCACCGCATCATGAACGGCCACAAGGTCGACATCATCGGCCACGGTTGCCAGCGCATGCTCTACACTCTCCTGGCGCGAATCCCCACCTTCCACCAGCCTCACAGGCTTGATGAGAGGAGTGCCGCTCAACATAGCCTTCACATCGTCCATGTCTTCTTCGCGGCAAGCCACAATGATCTCGCCCACTTCTTCAATCCTGGCAAAACGCCGCAACGTATGAATCAGAATCGGAACCCCGTCCAACTCAAGAAACTGCTTCTTCGCCGATTTGCCCATCCGCGTGCCAAGTCCGGCCGCAGGCAGAATAACGCTAACTCTCATATTTTCAGCCACCTTTATTGTAATGGACGAATTCACTTGACGAACGGAGAAGAAAAGGCGAAACTAAGTCCATTCTCCCTATGCAACTCGTCGGTATCGCGAAGGCGGCCGAGGCCGCGCCACTCTTGGATTCCAAGCGCACCGTGTCCTACAGCCACCTCGCGACCGGCAAGTGGATCAACCACGTAGCAGGCTCGCGCCACTCCTTCAACTGGTCGATCAACCCCTACCGCGGCTGCGAGATGGCCTGCCAATATTGCTACGCCAGATACACGCATGAGTTCATGGAACTCCGCCGCCCCGAAGACTTCGAAACCCGTATCTTCGCCAAAGTCTGGAACACCTCCGAGTTCCGCCGCGAGCTGATGCGAATTCCAAAATCCCAAGCCATAGCAATTGGCACCGCCACCGACCCCTATCAGCACGCCGAGCGCCGCTACGAGTTAACCCGCCGCATGCTCGAAGTCTTCGCCACCGTCAGCGGCCACAAATTCTGGATCACCACCAAGAGTGACCTCCCCACCAGAGACCTCGACGTACTCAAGCAAGTAGCAAACCGCAACGTCCTCTACATCAACTTCACGATCACCACGCTAGACCCCGATCTAGCCAGAGGGCTCGAACCCAAAGCCCCCACCCCAGCCCTGCGTCTGGCCGCAATGCAAACCTTGACAAACGCCGGCATCCGCTGCGGAGTCATCGCCTCCCCCGTCCTCCCCGGCATCAACGACACCGAGCCAGAACTCCTGGCCCTAGCCCAACAAGCCAAGGCCCACGGAGCCCAATGGTTTGGTGGCGGAGTCCTCTTCCTGAAGAGCCCAACAAAAGAAGTCTTCCTCAACTATCTCGACCGCGACCACGCCCATCTCGCCCCGCGCTATCAAGCCACCTACAAACAATCCGCCCGCCCCTCCCGCGACTACCACCAACAGATCGAAGCCCGCTTCGAAACCATCCGCGCTCAAACCAACCTGGGCCGCAGAGCAACCCCCTATCTGCCACCCGACTGGGAGCAAGGCAACCAGATCTCACTCGTCTTCTAGCCAAACCGAATCTTCTTGACAAGGAACACTTTGATACAGAGGCTCTCACAAACTTACTGTTGGAACAGACACCAATCTCAAGTGATCTGGGCTGTCTCAGTAATTGTGGGGTAAGAATTAGGTCAATCAATCAAAGTGGCGAGACGGGCAAGCACTTCATCGTCGATGAAGGTCGGGGCTTTCTCGATGAAACGGGCATTACGCGCTTGTAAATCAAGCACACGGGCTTGATTGCATAAGTCGACGCCCGTGGTTCGGGTGCCCGCGCCGCTTAGGGAAACCGCAAAACCGGCATGACGCGCAAAATCCCCGCCTTGAGTGATAGGGCAAATCAAGGGAGTGTCGAGAGCGTTGAACTTGACCGGTGACACGACCCAAACTAATCGCGAACCCGCTTGCCCACGACCTTGGATGGGAT
>JBKJUN010000379.1:0-2362 GCA_046590555.1 Bryobacter sp.
TTCAGTGATCGCGTTCTCGCCGCTTTTTTTCGCCTGTCTGGTGGTCAGTTTGATCCCGGTCTTCTGGTCGGAATCGCGATTCGCGGCCATGCCGGTGCTGAACGGGATCAGCTTTCACCTGGCTCCCGGTCAGAAGATCGCACTGCTGGGCGAGAACGGTGCGGGGAAAACGACTTTGGTCAAGCTGCTTTGCCGGCTTTATGACCCAAGTTCGGGACGCATTACGCTTGACGGTAAGGATCTTCGCGATTACGACCCGGAGTCGTTGCGTCGCGAGATTGGGGTGATCTTTCAGGATTTCCTCAAGTACGATGCGACCGCTGGGGACAATATCGGTTTTGGTTTGATCGAGTCGCTATCAGACCCCTCACTTATCGATCAGGCCAGCGAGAAGAGCTACGCAGACTCGGTGATCTCGACGCTTCCCTCTGGATATGAAACGATGCTTGGGCGGCGATTTGAAGGCGGTATTGAGTTGTCTCAGGGGCAGTGGCAGAAGATAGCGCTGGCACGCGCTTACATGCGGGATGCCCAGTTGTTGATCCTGGATGAGCCGACCGCTTCGCTGGATGCGCGGGCTGAGTATGAGGTGTTTGAGCGATTTGCAAATCTGACTGCGGGCAAGAGCGCCGTCCTTATCTCTCACCGATTCTCGACGGTTCGGATGGCCGATCTGATTCTGGTTCTCGAGCATGGCAAAATCCTCGAAGAAGGTAGCCATGAAGACTTGCTTGTCAAAGGCAGCCGCTACGCTGAACTCTTTGAGTTGCAAGCAGCGGGTTACCGTTAAGGCACAAATCGGCTAGTATTGCAGAGTAAGGCTGCTGCCATGCCTGCAACACTAGATCCAGAGACAATCCTTCAACATCTCGATCATGTTCTCGCCTCTGCGGAGTTTACCGGGGCCACGCGGCTTCAAGCATTCCTGCGCTTTATTGTTCAAGAAGATCTTGCCGGTCGTGGTGCCCAACTCAAAGAGACGCTCATTGCCTCAAACGTTTACGGAAGGCCCGTCGATTACGATCCCCGCATCGATTCGGTGGTACGGGTGGACGCCTCTAAGCTGCGACAGCGCCTGAGCCAATATTACGCCATTGAAGGCGCGCTGGATCCATTGCGAATTTCAGTTCCAAAAGGCTCCTATCATCCTCTAGTCGAATTCACTCAGTCACCTCCGAGCCCAAAGAGCCTTCTTTGGCGGAACGCTTTCTTTGTGGCAGTGACGCTGTTTTTCGGGGTTGGCATCTTGTCTTGGCAAAGACTCCAACAGCCCGCCGCGCCTAACCTAATGCGGCTGCGCACCGAACGTCTTACCGAAGCCAGCGCGTTCTCCAATTCAATCACTGTTTCCCAGGACGGTTCTTTCGTCGTCTACTCCTCTGATCGAGATGGCGGAGGCTTGCTTAATCTCTGGCGCCAACCGCTCAACGGCGGCACACATTTACGGCTGACAAGCGGCAAATTTAATCACGAAATGCCAACCTTGAGCCCCGACGGTAAGACTTTAATCTTTCGCATTGATCAAAATGGGGGGACTCTCGCAAGAATGCCCGCCAGCGGTGGCCCCGAAGAACGTATCCGCAATTCCGAAGGCGGTCGCGATCCTCGCTTCTCTCCCAAAGATTCAAGAATTCTTTATTGGATTCCTGCTGACGAGCACACCATCGACTACGGCCGTGTCTTCCTCGCCAGACTCGAATCGATCAGCAGCATCGCCCCGTCGAAACTGTTCGGTGACTTCGCCCATGCCGCCCGCCCCATCTGGTCTGATAAGGCCAGCCATGTACTGGCGCTGGGCACCTGGCAATCCAATATTCCAGACAAGGAATTTGATGCCTGGCTGTTGGAGGTGCAGGGCATCAACTCCAAGGGGGCTCCCAAAAAAACAGGACTGTTTCCGGCCCTCAAACAGGCGGGCCTATCGCCGCCACTTTCCCTGCGGCCGCTGATTGAAGTCGGCGAATGGAGCGGCGGCTGGCTCTACATTACAGTGCCGGCCGGCGAATCAATGGATTTGTTTCGCATCCGGCTGCGGCCCGAAAAGGGTGTGGTGGAGGGCCCCTTCGAGCGCATCACCGCTGGGATGGCTTCGGGCTTCGTTGGCGGTCACCGGATGGCCGGCAATGGCGACATGGTCTTTGTACGGCAGGAATCTTCATCCGACCTTTTTAGCGTCGAAGTGCCATCTTCGGGGAAAGTATCAGAGCAACTGCGAAAACATAACATTGACTCTGGACGGATCAGCCGACCCGTCGTCCACCCTTCAGGAACCGTGGGCGCCTGGGAGTTGCGAGGCAACAGCCCTGAAGAAAAGCCCTGGTTCCTGAAGGGTGGATGACGGGCCGGTTGATCCTTCCAGAGT
>JBKJUN010000664.1:0-2308 GCA_046590555.1 Bryobacter sp.
GTTGATCTCGTGAACCGAGCGCATTCTCGTGGTGTCGACTACGAAGACCGAGTTGGAGTTGCCGCAGGAGACATAGAGGCGGCCATCTTTGGCGAGGTACATGTCGTTGGGGTTGGCCCCGACCGGGATGCTGCGAACCACTTTGTTGGTTGCGAGATCGATCACGCTGATCGAGTTACTGGCCCAGTTGGAGACGAAGAGAGTTTTGAGGTCGCGGCTGAGGAGAAGCTCATAGGGGTTTACTTCGACCTGGATTTTGGCGGTGAGTTTGCCGGAGTTTGAGTCGAAGATGGCGACGTAGCCGGCGAGGTTACCAGTGCCGCGATTGGCGGCGTAGAGAATTGGCTTGCTCGGATGATGAAGGAGGCCTGACCAGTAGGTTTCTTTGATGCCCCAGGGCCCGAGTATCTCGGTGACGGGGGTTTCGCTCACCTTGCCATTGGCATAGTTGAAGACATAGATTGGGGCGACGGTTGGGTTTCGGCGGGATTCGGCATTGCCGCCTGAGGCGAAGAGGCGCTTGCCGTCTGGGGACCAGGTGAGGCCGAGCCAGGCGGACTTGAGGGAGACTTTTTGTGAGGGCTCTTCGGTCTTGGTATCGAGGACAACCATGCCGTGGGGATTGAAGCCGGAGTGCAAGGCGATGATGGCTTTGCCATCGGGAGATTTCGAGAGGCCGAGCACCATGTCTTCGGTGCGGATCTGTTTGCCGGCGGGGGTAAGCTTCCAACCGTTGGGCAGATCATAGCCGTCGGGAGTTGAAGTAGGAAATTGTGCGGAAAGGATACTGGCAAAAGTCAGGGCAAGAGAGAGGCGCATGGAGTGAGCGTATCGTGAATTCGTTACAAGGGAGTGAAAGGGAAGCACGGCATAGAATACAGAAGAGCGTTTTTACCGCCTATAACCAGAGTCACAATATCAAGAACCTTTTTGTTGTCGATGGGAGCAGCTTCGTAACCGCAGGCGCACAGAACCCGACGATGACGATCTGCGCGCTAGCGATGCGAGCCATTGAATACCTGGCTGATAAGCTCTCCAAGAAGGTACTTTAGAAGAGAGTGAAGCCCGGCGCGCCGACGCTTGAGGCAAGTGGCTGAAAGCAGGCTAAATTGAGTTTTAGAATCCTTGTGAACGTGCTGCTGGTGGTTGCAGCGGCGTGCGCCGAACTGAAGGTGTCGGCGAATTTCCCGAACGGAAGTGTGGGCCAAGTGAGTGCGGTGAACGCACTGCACTTGCGTGTGGGCGTGAAGGGGCAGACCGATCAGGATGGACGTAACCGGCAGGCGAGTTGGTATTCGTTTGAGGTGAGTGGCGTGCCGAAGGGTGCCGAGGTGATCGTCGATCTGGTGGACTTGCCGGGCGAGTATAACTATCAGGCCAATCGTGGTGCGATCACGAAGGATACGCGGCCTTACTGGAGGGAAGGGAAGAAGGGGTTGTGGCAGCAGGCGCTTGGTGATTACGACGAGACTGAGCCGAAGTGGCGGCTGCGGATTCGACCGAAGAAGAGCACCTTTTATGTGGCGCATATTCCGCCATATACCGAGAAGAGTCTGATGCCGCTGCGTAAGGAGTTGAAGCCTTTGATTGAAGTTTGGGGCAAGAGCATCGGCGGCAGGCCGATTGAGGTTTGGACTTTTGATATGTCAGGCGGAAAGGTGGATGCGCCAGTGGTGTGGATGATGTTTCGGCAGCACGCGTGGGAGTCTGGCACGAGTTGGGTAGGGGATGGGTTCATGCGGAACTTGGCGCCGGGTGTGGTGTGGAAGATCCTGCCGTGGAATGATCCGGATGGGGTTGAGGCGGGGGGAGTGAGGTTCAATCAGAAGGGTTATGACCTGAACCGAAACTGGGATGCACCTAATGATGTAGCGAAGCGGCCAGAGATACTGGCTCAAAAGACGGCGATTGAGACCTGGCTCAAGGAAGGGAAGAAGATCGATCTGTTTCTGACCCTGCACAATACCGAGACGGGTGAGTATCTCGAGGGGCCCCCCGGTAGCAAGTTGGGGAAAGAGTTGTATGCTGTGCTGAAGGAGCGGACAGCGTTTGATCCGGACCGGGAGTACTTCTCAAGGATGAAGGTGGATGGGCCGGGGAGAGCGAATGTGATTCAGTGGTTGTGGGGCACGCACAAGGTGCAGGCGATGCTGATGGAGTTGCGGGTGGCGCAGAGCAAGAAGCTGGGGGAGAGGCCGAGCACGGGGAGTTGGAGTGGTTTCGGATCTGGGCTGGCAGCGCAGATTGCGGCACTGATGTTGCTACGCTAAGGGTATGCTGCTGGAAAAGGTTTATCAGCCGGACATCA
>JBKJUN010000670.1:0-5222 GCA_046590555.1 Bryobacter sp.
GCCGCAGAGGACGCGGGCCTCCTCGAAAAATCAGAAACCGTCCGCAAAGAAGCCCTCACCGGCATCTTCTACCAAACAGCAAAAGAGATCCTCGGCGAAGACTGCGTGCCCACCCACGCCATCCTCTACAACAACAACGAAACAGCGCAACCCTGGCATCAGGACACCACGGTGAAAGCCGATGGCGTTATCGTGCGACTCTCCCTCGACGACTGCGCCTTCTTCGACGGCGCATTAAAGCTCTGCCCCAGTTCCCACAAACACGGGCCACTGACAGCGCAAGAGATCCGGGGTCACAGCCTCCGCCCCTTCTCCTCGCCTGAGATGAAGGCGGGCGACATCCTCATCATGAACCCGCTAACCATCCACGCCAGCGCCGCCAGCACAACAGGCAAGCCGCGCCGTGTCATTTACATCTCATACGCCTCAGCCTGACTGAAGCAATCCCTTACGCAATAATGGAAACAGGACGTTGCAGCCGCCCTTCGACCGCATCACGATCGGGCCCGCCAAGCTCGGCGGACATCCCTGCATCCGAGGCATGCGCATCACCGTACGCAGAGTCCTCGAACTCATGGCTACATACGACGACCGCAAAGAGCTTTTAGCGGAGTATCCCGACCTTGAAGAAGAAGACTTGCAGCGGGCAATCGAATTCTCAGAATCAACTTTATTGTTGGACTTCGTCCCCGAAGGCTTCCAAATATCTGAATCTCGATTGGCTGCACCAGCCCGAGACCTCCCCAAGCTTCGTTTACTCCTCACAAGCCCTTCAGTCTTTGATCGGCAAGAATAGCTGAAGGATGATTTCGTACTTGGGCGCTTTGATTGATCCGGCTTCAAGGCTCAGCACTCTTCAATCGCCCGTGTAGGGAAAGTGGCAGTCTGCAATCTCAGGCGACTGCCCAATGGATCGCTTCCCACCTCCAAATCTTCGAGTCGTTGGTGTGAATTTGCGCCAGATATTAGGGTCATGCGGTGCGGGTGAGGGCCTGAAGTCGACCTGTCCCTTTGCGTTTTTCAGGAAATTTAGGCCGTTAACGAGGGCGAGATGAAAGGCTCAAATACAGACGCAATTCAGAGCTAAGTTGTTGACTGTTCAGTAGTTGGCCGCTCAACAGCCTAGCTTAGCCGAAGTGACTCATTCCCTCTGTTTGGCGGCTTACTTGGAGAAAACCGTCAAAAAAGCCAATAAAATGCATAGTGACGCTTCAGGCCGTCCACAAATCCGCGTCCACAAATCCGATGGCAGCGGTCTACTTGCCTCGAGACCATGACCACTCGACTGATGATCCTGTTTGGCATTGGACGCAAGCGCCAAATCGGCAAGCGGAACTTCATCGCGATCAAAAACGCAGAGGCAAGGCACCGCAGCTCACTGTTTCGACTCCTCTTTAAGACAAGTGGTCGGATCGATCTGAACCCTGCAGCTTCACCAGTTTATTGTAGAGGCCTAGAATCAGGAAGGTTGGTGCCCAGTGGCCGACAAAATTGGCTTGATCTTTTTTTCCGGAGAGTTGCAACATAAGGGCGACCGCAACAGATCCTAATCCAGCCCACAAAAACAGGTCTGAAGGAAGTTTGGCCGTCTGCTGCTCAATAGCGCGGGCTACGGGGCCTTCACGATATTCGTTTTTCTCTTTGCCATTGATCTTATGGCCGGGTATGGCGCTATGTGTTTGAGAGGCAGAATCTGTAAATTCAGTTGTGTCCATATCATTTGCAAAGCACTTGGTTGGCCAAAAGAATATTCGAGCCAGAAGATGCTCAGCACCGAGGTATCAACATTCTTAGCCAGCTTGCCAGAATAGTTTGGCCACAACCGTGCACTATCGAAATTATGACTCAGAACACCGATCTGCCAACCCATGAGCAAGGTGTGAAGAAGCTTGGCGAATTGATGAAAGATATCAAATTCGGAATGCTGGCGACGATTCACGAAAAAGGGGCCCTTCGATCTCGTCCGATGACTCTGCTCCAGGTTGAATCCACTGGAAACCTTTGGTTTCTGACTGGCAAGAATTCTATAGTGGTCTCGGAAATCGAAAATGACCCACGCGTGAACGTAGCGTTCAGCGATACGGACGCAAATACATTTGTTTCGATATCAGGATTGGGACGATTCCCTGATGATCCGGCGAAATTGAAGGAAGTTTGGAATCCTATTTTCCAGACGTGGTTTCCAGGAGGTCTCGACGATCCGAATGTAGCTCTGCTCAAAATCGATGTTGAGAGCGCGGAATATTGGGATTCACCACATGGAGCGGTTAGATACTTATTTGGAATGTTGACCGCCCTTGCAACAGGAAAAGCTGCGTTTGCGCTCGGTGACCACCAAAAACTGGATCTGAAATGAACTCACAACGAAGCTCATTTTACAGCTTCGAAGCAGTCGGGCTGTGCAATGGAATGCACCAGCGCTCAGTTCAGGTGCGCTTGAGATGAATCACATCCTTGCGGCATATTTGGGAGCCGGTATCGTTTTCCTGGGACTGGATTTCGCCTGGCTTGCGATTTCCAGCAAGAGGCTTTACCGTCCGATTCTAGGGGCAATCCTTCTCGACAAACCAAGGTTGACTCCAGCCGTTGTTTTCTACCTCATCTACCTTGCCGGCTTAACGTTGTTCGCGATCGAGCCGTCACTCAGGGATGGGAGCTGGAAAATGGCAGCCTTGTTGGGTGCTGCGCTTGGCATTGTTGCTTACGGTACTTATGATCTAACCAACCAAGCAACATTGTCGGTATGGACGATTCAGATTACCCTGTTGGATTTGGCATGGGGAACATTCGTGTCGGCGGCAGGCGCAACTGCAGGATACGCGGCTGCCCGGTGGGCGGAAAGTAGTTTATAAGTTTGTGAACTCCAACATGGGGGTCTGGAATAGTGGTCTCTCGGAATTGCATACTACCTCCAGTCCGGGCAATCACACAGCGGGCGCTTCAGCGTTCTGCCAGGAAGCTGCTAAGTGGAAACTATTGACTACGGACCGTCAACTGACCAATTATGATCAAATCGGAGCATAGTATTTGATCCGGGCGCCGTGGATCTTCAGGGGTGCGCGATATGGAAGTGGACATCAAGCCGCCCGGCGGCCTTCCCAGTAGTCCTCGAAGCGACCGTTAAGGGGGAGCGGCAAACCGCCAAGATCGAGTTGGCACCGATACCGTTCAGAACATGCCGGACAGTTTGGCAAAGTGGTCAGCCTGTTTGAATGTGTAGGTGGGAGCTACGGCGCCACAATCAAGAAAGGGAGGACTGAAGCCTACCCGATCTCGATCATGGAGAAACCAGAATGTACCGATATTTTGTGGGACTCGATGTCCATAAGCAAGTCATTGCCTACTGCATCAAAGCAGCGGGTGGCACGATCATTAACGAAGGAAGCATTAAGGCACTCCGTTTTGACATAGACGAATGGGTGCGAAGCATCCCCGGGCCTTGGCGCGGTGGCTTAGAGGCAACGATGTTCAGTCACTGGATCTATCGTCGATAGGCACCTCACGCGGCGCGTCTGGAGTTGGGCAATCCGGCCCGCATGAAGGTTATCTGCTCGGGCAAGAAGAAGAGCTACAAGCTCGATGCGCGCACACTGGATAAAAGAACAGCCTATAGTGCACCTTCTAGCATAATTTACGGTTCTTGGCCTACGCTTATTGTGATCAGCATGCCCTCGCGCTTGTGTGGGCTTCAATCCAAGCCCTCCGCCCCGGGGGGCGAGGTCGGCTGGTATTGCTGATTAGGTCGCTGGCCTAACATTAGGGTGAAAAGGTGCGCGCAAGGCTTGGTGTTGACCCGTCCCTTTGGGTTTTTCGAGAAATTTAGGCTTAGGAGGAGAGGCCAATTGAAATTGTGGCTGGGCAGGCAAATCTCAATAAAAGCCTTGTTGTTAACCAGTTGGCCTCAACAATGCAGTACTGGATTGGAATG
The DNA here is from genome assembly GCA_046590555.1 of Bryobacter sp. GTDB lineage: Bacteria > Acidobacteriota > Terriglobia > Bryobacterales > Bryobacteraceae > Bryobacter. Next base: position 3,929 of record JBKJUN010000670.1, read on the forward strand.
GTTCACTTGGAATGGCTGGATGTTGGTTGGCGCAAAACTTCCAAATATGCAAATAAAATGCACAGTGACCAGGCAGGCTGTCCCCAAATCTACGGCAACCAGGAGTATGGCCCTGATTGAGAGCAATGGCTGGGTTGAGCGCGTGAAGCACAAAGATCGGCGCATTCGTTCCTACAAAGTTTCAACTGCAGGGGAAGCGGTACTTCAGATCGCAATGCCCCTATGGTCCGCCTTGCATGAGCGAGTCCTGCATGAGATTGGCCCCGATGCCTGGTTATCAGCCCGCAGCCCCATAGAAGCACTATGGAGATTCGCAATTCAAGCGCCTGCCCAATCCACAGAACAATCGGCAAAGGCAAGCAGCAGATAGCAGCGCCTGCGCTCAAACTTCCCAGCATCCAAGCCCTAATAAGACTCCCACCGCCCACACATCCCTCCCACAATCCGCCACTGCTTCCCAAACCGCTTCCACGTATGAGTAATCTTCACCCGCATCGGCGTCACCACGCCCATCCGGTCCAACTCCTCCACCACCCCGTAATGCACCACCACCAACCCCTCATAGCTCGCTGCCCCCTCATACGTCAACGAATAGCTCACCTTCAACTTCCCATCCCGCACATCCTCCACCATCTTCGCCACTCCGCCCTTCCCGGCCGGCTGCATCAGCGCGCACGGCCAACCGCGAAACCCCTCATCCCACAGCCGCTGGTACCCCACCACATCTCCCGCCTTCAGATAACGCCAATAATCTTCTTCCAGCGCCCACACTGCCGCTTCATCTTTGCCCCTCACCACACTCTGAGAGCTAAGCACCCCGCACCCCAGAATCACCATCACAACAAATCGCTTCATACCACCATCATCGCCTCTCCAAGCTTATCCTGGGTAGCACAACTCCCAGTCCCAGCTCATTCGATACCGTCAGCCAACGGGACAGCATAGTCAGACAAATCCGTCTCGCAAAGCCGAGTTAGACATAGCGGCAATCCCGCTCCAACTTGACGTACCGAATCTAATGAAGCACAGGTCCATATGAATGCCCACTTTGAGTACGGCTCGAAGCATGGTCCTCTCGGCGGATCTTCAAAGCAGCGGAGAGCAAAACCAAACAGCCAAGACTTTAGGGCGAAATGAAGCAGTCTTGTGCGTCGGGCTCCTTCGCCTCGATGGTCTCGAAATCTCACGAAACGAGAGCGCGCGGCCTGCACCGCCGCCGCGTCTAGTGCACAGGCAGCTGTATGGAGGCGAAGGAGAGGAAAAAGCCGAACCAGAAGGAACATTTTCGGTTGAC
>JBKJUN010000884.1:0-6076 GCA_046590555.1 Bryobacter sp.
AGGCTGGTGACGTTTCTGCTTACATTCCGACGAACGTGATTTCGATCACCGACGGTCAGATATTCCTTGAGTCGGATTTGTTCAACTCAAACATTCGCCCTGCAGTCAACGTCGGTATCTCGGTATCGCGCGTCGGTGGCAGCGCTCAGATCAAGGCCATGCGTCAGGTTTCGGGTTCGCTTCGTTTGGAACTCGCACAGTACCGCGCACTTGCCGCTTTCGCTCAGTTCGGCTCGGATCTTGACAAAGCTTCGCAGCAGCAGTTGACTCGTGGTGCCCGTCTTGTCGAAATCCTGAAGCAGCCACAGTATTCGCCGCTGCCGGTTGAGAAGCAAGTTGTGATCGTATATTGCGGCACCAGTGGTGTTCTCGACGATCTACCGCTCGATAAGCTGAAGGCCTTTGAAGGCGATCTCTATCGCTTCATCGACAATGCCTATCCGGCGATCTTCTCTGAGATTCGTGAGAAGAAGGAACTTAGCGACGACCTCAAGAAAACGATGAACGCAGCCGTGAAGGAATTCAAGGATCGCTTCGTCGCCGAACACGTAAAAAACGAGCACGTAAAGAAGTAATAGGGAAGCTACACGGCCATGCCTAGCCTCATTGACTTACGCCGCCGAATTCGGTCGGTAAAAAATACGCAACAGATCACCAAGGCCATGAAGATGGTGGCTGCGGCGAAGCTGCGCCGTGCGCAGGAACGAGTATTGGCCGCGCGCCCTTATTCAGAAATCTACGCGAACATGCTGGCCGACGTGGCTGGTGCGGCGGCGACTGCGGGTGCTGAAGTCAGCCACCCCTTGCTTGCCGTTCGAGAAGAAAAGCGCATCCTGATCGTACTTGTCACTAGCGACCGTGGTCTGGCTGGAGCCTTCAATTCCAACCTCACCAAGGCCGCACAGGTCTTTATTCAGGAACATCCCAAGGCAGAATTTCAGGTGGAAGCCATTGGCCGCAAGGGCCGCGACTTCTTCTTCCGCCGCGAGATGAAGCTCTCGGGTGAGCATCTCGGTGTTGTCGAGAAGGCTCGTTTTGCCGATGCTGCCGCAATCGCTCGCAAGGTAACTGCTCTCTACGCAGACGAAGCCATCGATGCGGTCTATCTGATCTACAACGAATTTAAGAGCGTCATGACTCAGAAGTTGACCGTGACGCAGTTGCTGCCCGTAGCTGTCGCTGGCAGTGAAGAGCCGAAGGATTATATTTATGAGCAATCGCCCGTGCAGTTGCTCGGCACATTGTTGCCCAAATACGTCGAGACCGGTATCTACCGGGCCATGCTGGAGAGTGCCGCGAGCGAACATGCCGCGCGCATGACGGCAATGGATGCCGCAAGCACCAATGCGGCCGACGTGATTGAAGGCTTGACGCTGTATCTCAACCGCGTCCGCCAGGCCAGTATTACCAAGGAAATCATTGAAATCGTCAGCGGCGCTGCCGCTTTGGGTTAAATCGGAGTTATTCAACTTATGTCCACTACCGCTACAAACGTTGTAGGCAAAATTATTCAGGTCGCTGGTCCCGCCGTAGACATCCAGTTTCCTGAAGGTCAGATCCCTGTCATCTACACTGCAATCCGGATCACTTCGGAAGGCTTCAACGCCCCTACCCCGATCGATATCATCGCGGAAGTAGCGCAGCACATTGGTGAAGGCCGTGTGCGCTGTATCGCGCTTCAGCCGACTGAAGGTCTGGTTCGCGGCATGAAGGCCGAATCACTCGGCATGCCGGTTACTGTTCCCGTAGGGCGTGAAGTGCTTGGACGCGTGCTGAACGTGATCGGCCAGCCGGTAGACGAGATGGGCCCGGTGAACGCGACCAAGTTCTCTTCGATTCATCGCGAGGCCCCAGCCTTTGATGAACAGTCGACTGAACTTCAGATGTTTGAAACCGGAATCAAAGTGATCGATTTGATCGAACCTTATCTCCGAGGCGGCAAGATCGGCCTTTTCGGCGGCGCAGGCGTCGGCAAGACCGTTATCATCATGGAGTTGATCAACAACCTTGCCATGAAGCATGGTGGCTTCTCGGTATTCGCTGGTGTCGGCGAACGCACGCGCGAAGGTAACGACTTGTGGCTCGAATTCCAGGAGTCTGGCGTTATTGACCCGAATGACTTCACCAAGTCTAAGGCTGCGCTGATCTACGGGCAGATGACCGAGCCTCCAGGTGCGCGTCTTCGTGTGGCGCTGACTGGTCTTACTGTCGCTGAGTACTTCCGCGACGAAGAGAATGCCGACGTGCTGCTCTTCATCGACAATATCTTCCGCTTCACCCAGGCTGGTTCTGAAGTCTCGGCACTGCTTGGCCGCATGCCCAGCGCCGTCGGTTATCAGCCCAATCTTGCCAGCGAAATGGGCCAGTTGCAGGAGCGCATCACCTCCACCAGCAAGGGTTCGATTACCTCGGTACAGGCCATTTACGTGCCTGCCGACGACTATACCGATCCGGCACCTGCCACCGCGTTTACACACTTGGATGCCACGACGAACCTGTCGCGCGACATCGCCGCCATGGGTATCTACCCGGCTGTCGATCCGCTTGCTTCGACCTCGCGCATTCTTGACCCGCGCGTTGTCGGTGACCTGCATTACGGCACCGCTCAGCGCGTCAAGCAGATTCTGCAGCGCTACAAAGACCTTCAGGACATCATCGCAATTCTCGGTATCGACGAACTCGGTGAAGATGACCGTCTCACTGTTTCGCGTGCCCGCAAGATCCAACGCTTCCTCTCGCAGCCATTCTTCGTCGGTGAACAGTTCACTGGCCTCAAGGGCAAGTATGTGAAGCTTGAAGACACCATCAAGGGCTTCAATGAAATTTGCGATGGCAAGTACGACGATCTTCCCGAACAGGCTTTTTACATGGTTGGCACCATTGAAGAGGCCCTCGAGAAGGCGGAGAAGTTGAAGAAGGGCTAAGCTGTGACCACCTTTTTGCTCGAAGTCGCGACGCCCGAAAAGCTCGTTGTTCGCAATGACGCCACTGAAGCCCAGATTCCTGGCTCAGAGGGAATGCTTGGCATCTTGCCGGGCCATGCCCCGCTGATCAGCGAGATCGAAGCGGGCGAATTGACCTACACGATGGACGGCAAGCGTCACGTTTTGGCCATCGCCAAGGGCTGGGTTGAAGTGACTGGAAACAAGGTTCGCGTGCTTGTCGATTCTTGTGAAGCTCCTGACCAGATCGACATGGCTCGTGCTGAAACAGCTCTGAAGCGTGCGAACGAACGTCTCTTGTCGCCCAAGCAGGATCTTGATCTGGCTCGCGCACTCAACGCGGCCAAGCGCGCTCAGGCTCGCTTGGCTGTTGCCCGCGACAAATAGGATTGGCTAGCATCGAGGGATGCGGTTGATTCCAGTAATGCTTCTTGTGATCACTCTTGAAGCTCAACAAAACTATGAGGCCCGGATCGCCGCCGTCGGGCATGCTGCCAAGTGCACCGACGAGTGGATTGGACGATGAATCGCAGCTTCCATATCGTTCGCTACAGCGAAGGCGAGTCAAGCCCTGCTCAGGATCTGTTGAGCGTTGAAGAACCCCTACTGGTGCTGTTAAACGGAAAGCCCTTCGCTACCCTGATGCGTACCCCAGGTGAGGACCAGGCGCTCACCGAAGGCTTCCTCTTCTCAGAAGGGATCATTGCCAAGCCCGAAGATGTCTCGAATATCGAAGTCAGGCAACACGAGACTTCGCAGGAGATTCGGGTCGAACTTGCCCCCCACTGCCACCCTTCCGAGACTGCACCGCGCAGCATCTATCTCAGCTCCAGTTGCGGAGTATGCGGACGATCGAGCATTGAGGAACTTACCAACCGTCTTGAATCTATCGCTCCAATGGATATTTCTCCTAAATTCCTGTTGGGCTTGTTGTCGAGTTTCACAGAAGGCCAACGGCAGTTCCCACTAACGGGCGGAGTTCATGCAGCGGCGCTCTATGATGCAGAAGCCAACTTACTCTTGATTGAGGAGGATGTGGGCCGGCATAATGCACTCGACAAATTGATTGGCAAAGCCTTTCGTGCGGGTGATCTTCCCCTGAGCAACTGCATTTTACTGATGTCCTCAAGGGCCAGCTTCGATATCGTGCAAAAAGCTGCGATGGCCGGCATTCCGGTACTGGCAAGCATGGGCGCGGCTTCTTCACTTGCTGCCGACCTGGCTAAAGCCTCAGGTATTGCACTCTATTGCTTCTTGCGTGGATCATCGGTGGTCAATTTAAGGTAGGATCGTACGAATGAAATACGCTCTACTCGTCGCACTCGCCTTTCTCTCCATTGGGGCTGCCATCCCCGAATACAAGCCTCTGTTTAACGGTAAGAATCTAAAGGGCTGGGTAAATGTAAACACTAATGCCGATACCTGGAGCGTCAAAAACGGCATGCTCGTCTGCTCAGGGCAGCCGATCGGCGTCATGCGTAGCGAAAAGGAATACGAGAACTTCCTGCTTCACATTGAGTGGATGCATCTCGAAGCAGGCGGGAATTCGGGAGTCTTCGTCTGGTCTAGCGCTGTGCCCAACGAGAAGTCGAGGTTACCCGATGGAGTTGAAGTTCAAATGCTTGAACTCGATTGGCCCAAGCTGCACACCAAGGACGGCGTGGTTCCCCCAATCGCATACGTACACGGGGAACTCTTCGGCGTAGGCGGAGTGAAGACAATACCGGATACACCGCGCGGCGATCGCAGCAAGTCGATCGAGAACCTCTGCAAGCCAAGGGGCGAGTGGAATACCTATGACGTGGTGGCTGTGGATGGAACGATCAAGCTGAGTGTGAATGGGAAATTCGTAAACGGCATCAGCAAGTCGACCAAGCGGAAGGGCTATCTCTGCATGGAATCGGAAGGCGCAAAGATCCACTTCCGCAACATGAAGATTATGGAATTGCCGCCCAGCGGCACACAAACGGCTCCTTAAGCCGTGACCTGCAAAAAGTGCAAAGTACAGATGGAAGAAGTGAAGGGGCACGTATTCCATAAGCAGCGCAAGTGGCGTTGTCCCCGTTGCGGACGGGCTCGCATGCAGCAGGCTCGTCCCAAGCCGCACAAATCCTGAACAGCTGGCTTAGCTTGATTCCCGATTCAGCCAGCGATTTAGCGCAGCACCCAGATCGCTGGAGGCAACCGGTTTGGTCAAATAATCGTCCATCCCTGAATCGAGGCATTTTTGCCGGTCGTACGGCATTGCATTTGAGGTGAGAGCAATAATCGGCATTCTGTGGTTGGGTTCGCGGCCTTGAGCCAATTCCTGCTCACGAATTCTGACCGTAGCGGAATATCCATCGAGTACCGGCATCTGGCAATCCATGAAGATGGCATCATAATTCCCATTGGCCCACATTGTGACACCCTCTTCACCGTTATTGGCAAGGTCCACGGCAAAGCCCAGCTTCTTCAGCATCAGACTGCTGATCCTTTGGTTCACAAGGTTGTCTTCCACTACCAATACTTGAGGCATGATGTAGTTCTCTCTTAATATGGATAATTCAGTTTATTTAATTGAAAGAATATCATAGTATATATATTTTTAAGTAACAGATCTGGACTGTCGGATCCCCCAAAGAGATTTTAATTTGCCGGTGATGGAATTGTCATGAATTGTTGTCTTACCGAGAAGTTCGCCGGCAAATTCTGAGTACGCGATCCCAAGATTGGACCGCTCAGAAATCGGACGGCCGGCGAGAATTGCGGCTCGTACGCCGGGATAATCGTTCGGAAATACCCTTGTTACGGGATGTTTTACCATCTCTGCTATCTGGCCTGTACTGGCATCGCTTCTATGCCAACGGTTTACGAGCAAGGCCATTTGTGTCTTGGGAATGCCAAGGCGTTCGAGTTCGGAAAAACGCTGGTTTGCCAATTTCATGGAAGGAATTTCTGGCGTTGACACAACATAAGTGTCAGCAGCGCGTCGTACGAGTTCAATCGTTGCTGAATTGATTAGCTCGGGCATATCCACCAAAATGGCGTCGTATTGACGAAGTGCAATTGAGAGAAGGTGAAAATAATCTACCCATTCCGGAGGGGGAATGTCGAGACTTCTCGAAGATACGAGGTAGTCCACACCCTGAGCG
>JBKJUN010000318.1:0-3242 GCA_046590555.1 Bryobacter sp.
TTTGCCTCCTCAGTCAGGAAGATCGGCGAGCAGCCTTCGCCGCCCACAGGTCCGTGGCATTTTTCATTATCAATCGCAACCCGGGTGATATCGAGGTGATCAAAAGAATTCCAGAACCAGGTCAATTGAAAATTCTCGTCGAGATCGAGCAAAAGAGTGCCAATTACGTTGGTGGGATCTTGCGATCCCTGCGCGCCATCGGGAAACATGCGTTCGAGACTGGCGATGGCGACTGTGTGGCCGTTCGGCAACCGAATGGCGTCGTGATGGAAGCCGGGGATGCATTGCTGGCCATTTGGTTTGCAGACGGAATGGATGCCCCGGGAATCCAGTTGTTGGGCCAGCCGGTCGATGTTGGTCTCTCGAATGACATTCCCTGCCAGATCGACTTCGCTGAGCACTTGCCACTTGCTGTTTTGCCTGTTGATACCTCCGCTGTAGACGAGGAAGCGGCCGCCGGCGAGCATACGCGTGAGTGAGCGGTCCTGCTGAGGCAAGTACCAAACCAGGTTTCCTTCAAGATCGGTGGCTATCGGCCTGTGATCGCCCGTTTCGATGCTGTAGATGAGTAACGACTCGGTGGATGAAGCTTTGGGGTCACGTGGAACCAGGACACCCATCGGGGCGGTGGCTCCATCCGATATGCCGGTGTGGAATTTAACCGGTGGGCCTGGCTTTGAAGCACTGCCGGTGATGACCTCGGCGTGCATATCGTAGTCAGAATCACTGCGCATGCCGCCTACGTAGATATTGTTTGTTCGTTTAGCGGTGCAGGGTTCAGTCGAGGTGCGCGACCACTCTCCAGAGCTGCCCTCGCGGCGAAAGGCCACGCGGGTCTGGCTACCTTGGGGACAGGGTGGGGCACTGAACAAGGCAACCAATGGGCTGGCTGTGGCAGTAGCCACTGGTCTTTGGCCCTTTGCGCGGCGCAAGATCTGGAAGGGCACTTCGCTATCGGCGGTGTTCTTGGTTGCGACGTTGTAAAGGGTCACCTTGATAAGTGCTTCGTGTTCGAAGAGTTCTGGACGCCAGGCGAAGTTGTTTTGCGGGCTGAAGTCGCGAACGATTTGAAACGGTGATCCATCGACGCTGACGCTGTAGCGGAAGCGAAGCTGCGGCATGAGCTCCATCGGCATGCCTTCGTCTTTGGGGACCGCCATCAAGCCAATGACAGTGCCAACCGGTTGAGGTGAGACTAGAGCAGGGATGATCCGTACCGATGGCCCGGCCCAGCATAGAGAAAGGTTTGCTGCTCCAAGTGCAACGACGAGTAGGTGATGGCGCATACGTTTGGATGCAAGTATGTCACAACCCGATTCGCGCCAATAGCATCGGCTGATATGATGCTGGTTGCCCGTTTGGGCAGACACAAGCAATGGAATTTATACTGGGTTTTCTGATTGCGTTTGCGGTTGGGCTGACGGGAGTTGGTGCGGGCAGCATTACTGCGCCAGTGCTGATTTTGTTTTTTCAGATGAAGCCAGCGGTTGCGGTGGGAACGGCACTTAGCTTTTCGGCGGCGATCAAGTTTGTAGTTCTGCCGCTTTACCTTAAGCGCAGGCAGGTTGATTATCGAATTCTTTGGCTGCTTTGTGCTGGTGGCATTCCCGGAGTGTTGATCGGTGCTGAGGTGCTGGGACGACTCAACACAAAGAATCAGGAAAGTGGCATTTTCCTCTTGTTGGGAGCTACTGTTTTCACGATCTCATTGGCCAGTCTGTACCGGACATTGCGAAACCGGCTGATTGTGACGGGTGTGGATCGGTCGCGTTGGTTGCCGCCGCTCGCAGCGCTGATTGGCGCCGAGGTTGGGTTCTCCTCAGCCGGCGCGGGTGCGCTGGGGGCGTTGATGTTGCTCAACATGACGACGCTGACGGCGGCGCAGGTGGTTGGCACCGATATGGTCTTTGGGCTTGTGTTGTCCACCCTTGGCGGCGGGCTGCACTTCTTTTCGGGAATGTACGACCTGCCGATGTTGATCAAGCTTGCCGCTGGCGGAGTTGTTGGGGTCTTGGCGGGAGCCAAATTGTCTTCGGTGATTCCGTCACGTCCATTGAGGATTGTGCTCAGTGTTTGGCTGGCATTTCTCGGATTGCAGTTGTGCTGGAAGGCGTTGAATTGAGCATTGAACTGAGCTTTGAACTCAGCGTGACATCGATTTGCGGTTATGACATACTTACTTTCGATGCGAAAAACACTGTGGTCAATTCTTGTCTTGACTGGAATGAGTTGTACAGGATATGCAGCCCCCCTAACGGTTCACTTGCACTCGAACCTAGCCTCTCCACAACCAGTTGGAGTGACAATCGGGGTCTCTCCGCGAATCGAAAACCTTAGCAAAGGAATGCATGTTTTCCGGTATGCGGTGAGCGTGGACGGAGGCCCATTCAAGATTGTCAGGGACTTTTCACAGACTCAGTTCCTCGATTGGGCTCCAGAACTGAAAGAACATGCCGCTACGATTCAGGTGACTGTCCGCAACAACGAGTCGAAGGAGACCGCACAGGATGAAATGCGGTTCCAACTTGTGTCGAGGATCAAGGGCAAAGGTCCGGTAGTCACGCCTTCGGCCCATCCATTGATGGCCCTTTTCAGTGCGCCACCTTGCAAGCAAGGCACCACCTTCCGGGTTGCATTCACTCCTCTTGGAGAAGACTCAACGATGAGGACAGCGGTTCAACCTTGCAACTCATCGAGCAGCAACACCTGGGTTGCCGGAATGCGAGCGGACACCGATTACCGCATGCGCGCGGAATGGACCACAGGCGGCAGCACGAAAACAGGTGGCTGGATGCCGTTCCACACGGGAATGCTCGGCAGCGGGCTGGCACCGGTGTCTGTCATCACGCCGCGAGTAAAGGGGTCGTCGACGTCGGAGTCGATACACATTTACGGGACATTCTCTCTCACCGGACACTCTACGCCTCTCGCCGTCGACGATGCGGGCCGTACCATCTGGTATCAGCCGTCGGTGGCGGGGGTGGTCCGAGTTCTGCCCGGAGGCCGTTTCCTGTCGATCGCCGAAGGATCCAACTCTGTGAATAACACGAAGATCGAGCAACTGATTCAGGAATTGGATCTGAACGGCAACATCATTCGCGAGACCAATGCCGGCCGGGTTGCAGAGCAGTTGGTATCGTACGGCATCAAATCCGATTGCAAGAAGGGGGGACAGGAGTGCGTCTCGGGATTCCATCATGAAGCCATCCGCTTGCCCAATGGACATACGCTGGTGATCGCGG
>JBKJUN010000978.1:0-15234 GCA_046590555.1 Bryobacter sp.
CTGGAATCATGAAGTGGCTGAATTAAGTGCATACAGCTGGAATCATGGCTTCAGGATTCCAGCTGTATGCACTTAATTCAGCCACTTCATGATCTGCAGGCCCCCTCAGAACCCTCCTTTCCATCTGCAGAGTCGTCTCACGAACAAACTGATTGAATGCCTCGCGACCCATTTGCTCACGGACGCGATCCGTCTCATTTCCGCTCGGACCCATTATTCTGAGCCCGCTTTGGAGCCCCGCACTATGCCGAACCCCACGACCAATGAGCGGAACACTTGCCAGCGGACTCGGCAATTTGGCCAGAGGGTCCAGCATCGAAGAAAGCTCACCTTCCATTACGACAACACGACTTACGAGCGTTGAGAAGTCGGTTAGCTCTTCCATTACTTCGGCGATCGCTCGACGCTGTTCCGGATCTCTTATCTTGAGCAACTCCATGTAGTGAGTTGCAGACAGAACGAATAGCACCGATCTGGCATTGACTGCTTTGCGGCAAGCCTTAAGCACGCCTACAACCGATTTGTTTCGTGCAGATCCGGTCGCGGCTTGAGCCAAGTAGATCCAGTGGTTAAGATCGAGGTAAATGATCTTCACGGAATCGGAAGGCAATCGCAAGAGCGATGGCCAAACAAGAGTCGGTGCAATTTGTCTCATCTAATACCTTTAGCCGATTACAGGAAGAGTGTTACGCATCGTCGGCAATCCAAACAAGAGCGCACTAGCCCTCACGACCCAGTCGCCAGCCGCAATTCGACACGCCGCGCAGCGTTCATGTTTAACCAGCGTACTGTCGCACGCCACACCGCCGTCTTCCCGCAAACTTGGCCGCTGCGCACCTCGAAATGTTCCTCCCATCGGTCAACCCAAGGATGGAACAGTGGAACAATCGCCTCTGTATCAGGATCAGTGCTCGTCAGATTTGGCCCCTTATAGGCGTTGCATCGATCACAAGCCAGCGCTAAGCCCGCTGGATCATCAGAGCCGCCGTGTTGTTTTGCCACAACGTGCTCTAAGTGAAACGGGATGACGGGCGTGGCGGACTGAGGCAACCCGCAATATTCACAAGCATTCCCGGCTCTACTGCGGACTAGATCGCGGGTTCGCAGGTCCAACCCAGGCAGCCTGTCGTGAAAGAAAACGCCGGGCCTTCGCCTGCATGATGGAAACTACGTCCACCGCTTCAATAAAGTCTTTGTACTCCGCGTCTTCCGCCGGCGTCAAGGATCCTTCATTAGCTTTCCGGCGCAATTCGTCACCTCGCGCCTCAACTTCAGCATCAGCGCGAAGGGCAAACAGCGCGGTTGCCGATTCCGGCGTCAGGGTGTCGGTCAACGGGTCTAGCAAACGGTCCAGATAGCTCAACACAGCTATCGCTAGTATAGGCCGCCAGAGAACTCGTTCGCCGAACTCCCCAAAGGTGCGCGATGAGACGCAAAAACTCCACTTGGCGTCAAGTCTCTACCCGTATCGGGCTATTCGGAACTTAACCTGGAAGAATCCCACCCTGCACCAAAAAATGAGAGTCTCGGACAAGCCTGAATCAAGCATGCAGAATGAGAAAATAAGGTTAGGAACTGCCTTACAAGGAGAATGCAATGAAAAGCCACATCTTGCCATTCGCGCTCATTGCCTGTGCGCACGCACAAACAACCGGGACAATCGCCTACACCCGCTCCCATGAAGGCTTCATGTGGCCTGTTCAGAACATCTGCACGATTCGAGCCGATACCTCCAGCAATCAATGTTTAACAACAGACGGTCACAGCCACAGTCCCTCATGGTCCCCAGATGCTAAGCGCATTCTATTCATTCATGACACCTCGCTTAGTACTCCGCCAGCCTACCAGGAAACAGAGCAAACCAGAACGCACCACCCAGTAGAACTCTCCGTCATGGACGCGAGCGGAGCAAATCGAAAGGTCCTGCGAACCATCGAGCCAGTCATACATAGCGCAACCTGGTCGCCCGACGGTACAACTCTTGCGATCACAGCAGCAACGGCACTCACGCCAGGTGAGTCTCAAGCGGTCGCTCTCTTTCTCTTGCCCACAAGTGGAAAGGGCGAATTGCAACGGATCCGGCAAAACGCTTGGACGCCCTCGTGGTCGCCCGATGGGCGTAGGCTGGCCTTCACAGTCGAGCAACCGCGCGGACATTGGCGCGTGCATACCAGCAACGCGGATGGCACAGGCGAAACCGCAATCGGCAACCCCAATCAAAACAACGGTTCCCCTGCCTGGTCGCCAGACGGTAAAAGAATCGCTTTTGATCAATTCACCGGCGACGGCCGTCGCCAGCAAGTCTTCGTGATGAACGCCGATGGCTCAAACATACAGCAGCTCACAACCGATTCCGCCTGGTCCTGCACCCGGCCCTCATGGTCACCTGCTGGCAATCAACTTTTGGTCTCTTGCCTTTCTGCCGCAACGGTTTGTGGAATGGGAATCTACTCAACGGGCCAGAAGATGCCAGACTGCGACCGGCGAGTCTTCCTGGTCCCGGCTTCCCCCACACCAGCAGCATCAAAAATAAAGTTATTCGACCATGACAGTGCCATGGGCTCGTTTGCTCCGCGTTAAATCTTCACCCAAATGGACTAAACAGACCAAATCCTGAGCACATACATCCACACCGAAGTCGATTTGCTCGACCAAACGCTGGATATCTCTCAAGTCTTCCCATATTCGACTTCCGCAGTAATAATTTTACCCAAACCAGTTCAGGTACGTCGACCAACCCCGTGCCCCAAAACTAGCTACTTAATTATCACCAATCAACAAGGCCCAGTAGCCACAAAATCTCTATGAGTTGAACCCTTATATACACTCCGTAAAAGACGACACAATAAGTGTCTCCATAATTGGAAAAGGGCAGTTCAGTACCATAGGTACCGCTCTGCCCTCCGGGTAAACGATTGGTAAATATTAAGCGGCTGAAGCTTTACTCTGCTGCATGCTCACTTGGTTAGAACGCTGCTGATTTGCGGTATCGCTGCATGACTGCTGAAACGAAACTGGCGAGGTTTCTAGCTTCTTCAGTGCATCCAGAACAATACTGCGCTCCTCAGAGCGTCCTTGCTCCTTCAGTTGATTGTCAAACTGCCGAAGCAGTCCAGACAGCGCCTGAACGTCGGCGCCAACGGATCTATGGTTGGACATATCTAATGCTACTAGCGTCTTCTAAGATCTGATTGGATCATTTCTCAGATTATTATTTTCATCGCCTAAGTCATTTCAGTCGAACCAAAACATATGTAGCTCTTACTTCAAAGCTGGCTCGGATCGATTCTCCAGACCGTTTGCTGCCTCAAATTGGATAGCCAAATGGACATATGTCCATGGCGTATGGCGTCACCACCGGGTCCAATCCATTGCTTGGTCACCGTATTCGTTGTTGCATCAATGAAGGTGATCGGGATCTCAAAAACCGTCACCCACAGCCCACCACCACCGAAGCTAACCTCGCCTCCGCCACCAGGAATCCCTGCCTCGATCCTGGCGAGCACAGCATCCGTTTTTGCGTCCACACGGGTCACTGTCCCGTCTCCCTGGTTTACTGTCCATACGCTACCCCCTCCAGCAGTCAGGAAGCGCGGCTGCGGCCCTACTTCAATTTCCTTGAGCACCTTGTTCTTCTTGGCATCCACCTTGATCAATTTGCCGCTCTTGTTCGCCGTCACCCAAACAGCACCCTCACTGTATTCGACCGCGACACTGCCGGCAGGTACGGTGATTTCAGCCTTCACCTTGTTCGTCTTTGGGTCGATCCGCGTCAGCACACCCTTCGCATCACTAACAATCCAAACGGAATCTTTACTCACAGTCACGCCGCCTTCGCTGTCGGCAGGCCCAACTGGAATCGTCGCAATCACCTTGTTGGTCTTCATATCGACTCGCGCCAGGCCCTTGCCTTCGCCCGTTCCACGCGCCCCGCACAGAGGAACCCAAACGCTTCCAAACCCTGCCGTGAGTCCAGAACAGGGCCGCAGGCCAACCTCAACAACAGCCACAACCTGGTTCGTTTTGGCATCAATTCGGTGCACCGTGTTCTTCGGGCCGTTCGACACCCAAAGAGCGTCTGCGGTCACAACCTGCCAGTCTGGTACTCCCGGTACGCTGACCTCGGCAGTGGGCTTAATTGTATCCATGCCGCGTTTTACACCAGGACTACTAACACCTGGTCTCACCACCTTCGGACCACCCGGTCCCTTCTTTTTGGCAGGCTCCTGCGAGAACAGCGAGGCACCCATCAGGCTAAGCAAACACAAGTTTCTGAACATCAATCTAGTCTCCATGTGCCGCTACGGCTTCTGCAACTTCAACCGTCCGGCCAAATTTCATCACCGTTGCGAAAGAAATCCAGCTCATCACCGGCGGCACCATCGTGTCAAGACCCGCCCATTCCGGCGGCGTCACGAAGTACGCAATTAAACGACAGGTGGTCCCAATCAAGATTGCCGCAATTGCAGCCTCAGCCCGCGCTGCCTTCGAGTGCACTCCATAGAACAGAGGCACAACGCACCCGGCAAACACAATATCGAATGCGATTACCAGCAGGATTCCGGGCTCCGGTTTCCACCATGCCATCAGCCCCGCCACAATCGCTGTGGGTATCGCCATCAGCCTCGACAAGGTCAGCATCTGCTCGTCATTCACCGGAGTCTCCCGGTAGCGCTCAAACAGGTTCCTCGCCATCACCACACTCATCACCAGCATCGCCCCATTGGCTGTAGACATTGAGGCTCCAAGCACTCCGATAAACACCATCACGCCAACCCAGTAAGGCAGAATGCCATTGGCGAGGATTGGCAGCACCATCCGCGCATCATCGGCCTTCGGCACAAGGTTGACGCTATAGATACCCATCAGCGTCGCGCAGCCACCCACAACCAAAGTCAGCCCCGCCGCATAATAGCAGGCGTTCTTTGCTGTCTTGCCACTCTTTGCACTAAACACTCGCTCCATGAAATCAAGCGCCATCGCATTGCCAATCGCAAGCGACAGAAAGTTGGCCCAGTTCGGCAAGGCGCCTGCCGAGATTTTCGTCAGTGCACTGATGTCCAGCTTGCCCGCATCCGCAGCCGCCGTAATCGGTGCCGTACCGTAGGTCAGAATCAAATAGACCGCTGCCGCTACAAAGCCGATCAGCGCCACATGAATCTGAAAGAAGTCCGTCCAGATCGCCGAGTACAAGCCACCCGCCATCGTGTACGCAAGAATTACAACCGTCCCGATCACCAGCGCTTGCATGTAGGTCATGCCGCTCACCACGCTCAGAATCCACGCCACAGCGCTCAGATTGCCCGCAATCAATACCGTAAAGCAAACCAGCGTTACGATGCTCACAAGCAGCTCCGTCGGCTTCCCATAACGGCGATAGAAAAACTCGGGCAACGTCATCAGATCCATCTCGTTGAGAGGAGCAGCAAGGTATTTCCCCACCACTACCAGACTTACAGCAAGCCCCAAAGGAATAAATAGACCGCCCCAGATGTTGCTTGACCAAACCAGCGAAACGTTTCCAAGCGTCGCATTCCCGTCCACAGCTTGAGCCAGCAGCGCTGTCCCGACTACAAGAAAAGGCATGGACTTGCCGCACACCGTATATCGCACGCTCGACCCACGCACCTGTGTGTAGGTATACAAACCAATAGCCAAAGAAATGGCCATAAATATGACCACTGGCCAAAACATAATTGTCATTAGATTCGCGCTCCTTGGTGGTTTTCAACAGGGAAAGAAGCGCTCAGACGGGGAGATTGCTGTGTCTCTTTAAGGTAGCAAATCAGGGTGCCAGACGACGCACGGAATGCACTTCTTCGATGATTTGAAAGCGCTTGTGCCCGTCCTTGGTCAGGTGCAGCGAATCGAGCTCAATCACTTGCACCAGCACAACGGCAAAATTCGCATACCCAGCTTCACTTTCCTCAGAAGTCGGCCGCCTCAATTCGAGCCCCGGAGGAAAAGCACTCCCACTATCCCAATCCACCTCCACACCAGGCGCTTCAGTCGTAAGATAAGTCCGCTTCCCCATCGGATGTGTCGCCACCCAGGCCGCCTTGGCAACATCATCGTCAAAATGCAAATCCGCCAGACCCTTCACCCTGACTTGCCATTTGGCTGGCCCGTCATAGAAGACGGCCGACGCAAAGGACTGCCTTATCCATTGCGCAAACTTCGGGCTGCGCCGGTCCACATGAAACCGCAGCTTGCTCCTGGCACGGTCTACGGCTCGCAACGTCAGTACTCTGCCTGATGGATAGCCCTCTTCATCCACACTCATGACGACAGGCTGACGAAAGGCATGTGCCCGCTCCCTGGTCGCCCGCTCAAATTCGCCCCAGCACAACTCGCGTTCATCTGTAGTCATCGCCGAACCGCCTCCCCAATCAGATGTGGACCCGCCAGCCCAAGCGGCAAATCGAATCGCTCCGTCCACTGGATATCAAAACCAGCCGCAGAAATCAATCCAGCTGTCTCTCGATTCGGGTGGCAACCTCCGGCGCAACACCGCCACAGCGGCAACCATCTGTCTTGCGCTGCTCTCAGCCGTGATCCTCGATCGGCTGCCACATGCTCAAGAAACAAAAACCGCCCACCTGGCTTCAGGCATCGATACAATCCGCCAAGAACTTCAACCGGGTCCTTCACGCTACACAGCACCAGACTGCAGATGACGGCATCAAACTCGCCCGCCTGCCCTCGATAAGCATCAACAACCAATTGCCCCGTCTCAGGCACCACGATCTTCGCCGCAAGATAACGATTGGGCTCATAGCCCGTCCACTTTACCGCAGCCGGCAGATACCGAAGGTTCAGTCCATTCCCTGCCCCGATCTCAAGTACTCGCCCCGACAAACCAGCAAAGAGCGACCGCTTGCGTTCGGCCACCATCGGTTCGTGCACGCGGCTCGCCCACTGCATGAGCCAGGCGAACCACATTTACTTCAACTCGACAGTTATGGTTCGGTAGGGAGATTTGCCCTGATTGGTCAATTGTGGAGCTGCTTCTCCCTTGTCGTGCCAGATCACTTCGCCAGATTTGCGCTTCCGGATCGTTAATTCCCCGGTTACTGGATCTTTTCTTTCATAAGCGCAATCTTCGAGAAAGACGATCACCTGATCACTCTCTCGAACACCCGCTTCCCTCGCAACTCCAGGCAAATAAATGGTTTCCACCACTTTCACCTTCTTGTTCTCCAGCACGGTTTTTACAGGCAGGGCCGCATTGAGCAGCCATCCACACATAAAAGCCACAATTAGACATACGCCGCGATTTTCCATAACGATTGCGTTTATGCTAACCTGAAAGCCGAACAAAAGGTTGATTAAGGAACGAAGAGGAGTACCCCCCTTTAAATGGCATTGGCAGTCGAAGCGAAAAAAGAAATCATGGCGGCAAACGCCCGTCACAAAAAAGATGTTGGTTCGTCGGAAGTGCAGGTGGCGCTGTTAAGCGCTCGTATCACGCAGCTCACACACCACTTCCAGACTCACAAAAAAGATCACAGTTCCCGTCGTGGTCTTCTGTTGCTCGTCGCTCAGCGGCGTAAGCTGCTGGATTATCTGAAGGGTCGTACCCCTCAGGCTTATCAAGCGCTGATCGCCAAGCTCGGGATTCGCAAATAACCAATTAAAACCAAATTTGCAGCCGGAAATCGCTTCTCCGGCTGCTTCCGTTTTTTGGGGTATTGCCTGATCTCTGTCCCGGAGGACAGAGCATACAATCAGTATTCAAATCGTCTCCTTGATCTTGTTTCAAGATCACCGCGTCCTATAGTTGTGACGCGCTCAGGAGGAATCAATAGATGATTCATACAGTTGAAATCGATCTCCATGGTCATATCATCACCATCGAGACCGGCAAGATGGCCAAGCAGGCCAATGGTTCAGTCGTAATTCGTTGCGGCGATTCAGTAGTTCTTTCCACGGCTTGCTCTAACGTAAAGCCCAAAGACACTGCGAGTTTCTTCCCCCTTACTTGCGATTATCGCGAGTATACTTACGCAGCCGGCAAATACCCCGGTGGCTACATAAAGCGTGAAGGCCGCATGAGCGAGAAAGAAACGATCAATGCTCGCCTGATGGATCGTCCGCTCCGTCCGCTCTTCCCCGAAGGTTATTTGAACGATACCCAGGTAGTTGGCCTTGTCATTTCGGCCGACCCGTCCCGCGACCCTGGCATCCTCGCGCTCTCTGGAGCCGGTGCCGCTCTCGCGCTCTCCGACATCCCCTTTCACCACATCGTCGCCGCTGTGCGCGTTGCAGTTCTCGATGGCAAGTTAATTGCCCTCCCGACCTATGATGAAGCCAAGCGAGCCGAGATCTCCATCATCGTTGCCGGCACCAAAGAGGGTGTTGTCATGGTGGAGGCCGGTGGCACAGGCGCTAGTGAAGAAGACGTCCTCCGCTGTGTAGAATTCGGCCTTGAGTGCTGCCGCACCATCATCAAGGGCATCGATGAATTGGTTGCCAAGGCTGGTAAGACCAAGCGTACTTACACTCCAGCCGAGATGGACAAAACCATCTATGCCGCCATGGAAAAGGCTGTCAAGGCAGACCTCACCGATGCAATGGACACTAAGAAGTATTCCAAGCTTGAGTCTTATGCCAAGGTTGACGAGTGCAAGGCCAAAGCCAAAGCATTGTTTGAAGGGACAACCGACGAACTCAAGGCCAAGCAGGTTCTGGCTGGCAAGTACTTCGACGCCCTCAAGGAACAGATCTTCCGCGCTGAAATGCTCGATAAGCGCCGCCGTCCCGATGGCCGCGCCTTTGACGAAATCCGCAAGCTCGAAATGGAAGTCGGCATCCTGCCCCGCACGCACGGATCCTGCCTCTTCACCCGCGGTGAAACCCAGGCTCTGGTCACAACCACCCTCGGCACCAGCGACGACGAACAGAAGATCGAGATGCTCGACTTCAGCGAGACCAGCAAGCGCTGGACCCTGCACTACAACTTCCCCGCCTTCTCGGTTGGCGAAGTTGGCTTCATGCGTGGCGCAGGCCGTCGCGAAATCGGCCACGGCAACCTCGCAGAACGCGCTCTCGCCGCTGTGCTGCCTCCCGCAACCGAATTCGGCTACACCATGCGTTGCGTCTCCGACATTCTAGAGTCCAACGGTTCTTCTTCGATGGCCAGTGTCTGCGGCGGCTCTTTGTCGCTGATGGACGCCGGTGTACCGATCAAGGAACCAGTAGCTGGTATCGCCATGGGTCTGGTTAAGGAAGGCGACAAGTACGCCATCCTCACCGACATCGCTGGCGCTGAAGACCACTACGGCGACATGGACTTCAAGGTAACCGGAACCCGCAAGGCAGTCACTGCCCTGCAGATGGACCTTAAGATCCTCGGTGTCTCCAACCAGCTTCTGACTGAAGCTCTCGAACAGGCCCGTCAAGGCCGCATCTTCCTGCTGGATGCTATGGACAAGTGCTTGTCCGAGCCGCGCAAGGAAATGTCGCAGCATGCACCTCGCATGTACATGGTCACCATTCCGACCGACAAGATCCGCGAACTGATCGGCCCTGGTGGCAAGGTCATCCGTGGCATCGTTGAACAGACTGGCGCCAAGATCGACGTTGAAGATGATGGCTCAGTGAAGGTATTCGCCTCAGACGCGGCTGCCGCACAGAAGGCCCTCACCATGATCAACAACATCTGTGCTGTCGCTGAAGTGGGCAAGACCTACCTCGGCACTGTGACTCGCATCGCCGACTTCGGCGCATTCGTCGAGATCATTCCCGGCACCGATGGCTTGTTGCACATCAGCGAAATCAGCGAAGCGCGTGTCCGTCAGGTACGCGATGAGCTGAACGAAGGCGATCAGATCATGGTCAAGGTTCTCGGAGTTGAAGGGAACAAGATCAAGCTGAGCCGCAAGGCACTGCTCAAGGAGCAACGTGAGAAGCTCAATGGCCCTGGTGCCGAATAGGTTAGACTCTTAAAGCCTGCACCTGTAGCTCAGATGGATAGAGCATTTGGCTTCGAACCAAAGGGTCGGGGGTTCAAGTCCCTCCGGGTGCACCAAAGATTAGCCCGGCGAGAAATCGCCGGGCTTTTGTTTGTGGACTTGCAAACAGAAATCTGAAATAATCTTTTGACCATGGCTATACGCGGATTGCTATTCGTCCTTTCCTGCCTTTCCTTATTTGCGCAACAGGATGGCGGAACTATTTCGGGGACGATCAGTGACCCGCAAGGGGCATCGGTCGGTGGAGCCCGCGTCGATGTAGTTCACGTGGACACGGGCGCAAAGTTTCGCGCTACAAGCAATGAGAGCGGCAACTACATTGCACCTGGACTGGCCGTTGGCCGATATGAAGTGCGTGTGGAACAGACGGGCTTCAAAAAGTTTGTCCGGTCGGGAATCACACTTCAAGTGGGACAGAATGCGAGAGTGGATATCCGCCTTGAGTTGGGGCAGCAGGCAGAAACTGTGACAGTGAGCGCGGATACAACTCTGGTCGATACCGGCAGCGCAACACTTGGCCAGGTTGTCGATAATCGGCGATTGCAAGAGTTGCCTTTAAACGGGCGCAGCGCTCTGGCCTTCACCTTTCTGACCGCCGGTGTGATTTCCAATTCCGGGCCAGCGCAATCGGGCTTCGGCGATCGCGGGATTGCACTCTCCTCAGTGAGTATCAATGGGGGACCGAACGCGCTGAACTCACAGATGCTCGATGGAAACAACAATACGCTAAGCTACGTCGGGGAAGTTTCTATTCCGCCGGCAGTGGATGCTGTTGAAGAGTTCAAAGTGCAGAGCGGCCCGATGTCGGCAGAGTTCGGATTCACGGCTGGTGGGGCGATCAACCTGGTAACCAAGTCGGGAACCAACCAGGTGAGAGGAACTCTATATGAGTTCTTGCGCAACGACAAGATGGATGCTCGGAATACGTTTGCACCAGTGAGATTGCCGCTGCGCTACAACCAATTTGGGGGAGCAGTTGGTGCTCCCATTCTCAAGAACAAGCTTTTCGGATTCATCAACTATGAGAGGTACTTGTTGCGTCGCTCCTCGCCTCGATTTGCTTCAGTGCCGATTCAAGAATGGCGGGATGGCAATTTCTCCAACCTGCGCACGGCGACCGGGGTGTTGATTCCTGTTTTTGACCCGGCCACGACGATCCAAAATCCGAACGGAGCGGGGCTCGTACGTTCGCTCTTTCCGGGCAACATCGTGCCGCAGAGCCGCTTTGACCGGGCAACACCAAAGGTGCTTGCGTTCTTCCCACAGCCGAATAAGCCGGCGATCAATACCTTCACACAACAACAGAACTATCAGGATGGCAACCCATCCCGAATTAATTGGGCGCAATGGAACTGGCGTGTCGACTACCGGTTGAGTGATCGCCACAACGTCTTTGTGAGATACACGCAAGCTCAGCATGACCCATTCAACACGAGCATCTTCCCAGGGCAGGAAGTAGGAGATGCACGCGACGACAATCAAACTAACCGAAACGCTGTAGCCACCTGGAACTATACCGTCTCTCCCAACACGCTGAATAATCTACGTGCCGGCATTAACCGGCAGGCTTTCACATTTGCTTCGCAGAGTTCAGGAGATTGGGCCTCGCGATTGGGGCTGCCTGTCAACATGGTGGGAATCGCGTTTCCCCAGATGGATTTTGGATTCGGGGCGATTGGCGGCGGTGCGCTTGGGTTTCGATCCTCTTTGAATTGGGATGTTCAAGATACGCTCACTAAGATCACCGGAAATCACTCCCTGAAATTCGGAGTGAATTTTCGAACCCAGCAAGGGAACAACCAGCAAGGAACTAATCTTGGAGGCAGCTACAACTTTGGCGGGCTCACAACGAATCCACAAGTGCCGGCAGGCACGGGGTCATCGCTCGCGCAGATGCTGCTTGGTGAGGTAGCAAGCTCGAACACTCAGCGTGTCAGCGGGGCATCGTGGAAGGGCGATAGTTGGAGCCTCTTTGCACAAGATGACTGGAAGATCACAAGACGGCTGACGCTCAACCTTGGACTGCGCTGGGATTGGCAGCAGCGCCCCTTCGAGCGTAACGATGGGCAGATCAATTTTGATCTCACAAAGCGAGACCCGGTGAGTGGGCTTGCGGGGACAATCGTGTTTGCCGGCCGCGATGGACAGCCGAGAAGCTTTCTTGACGAAAGTCATCGCGACTTTGCTCCACGATTTGGGTGGGCCTACGATGTTACGGGTAAAGGCAAGACTGTATTTCGCGGCGGGTACGGAATCTTTTATCCCAGTATTTTCTGGAGACCGTTCTTCGGGAATACGCAGTTCTTCTCGACTTCAAGCACCAATTACGCAGCGCTGTCGCCTGGGGGAAGAGCCTTCCGATTCCAGGATGGATTCCCTTCTGAACCGATTGGTGTTCCTGGGGTCGCCACTGCGGCTGGCGCTTTGCTGGGGCAAGGTGTAAGTATTCGCGAGAAGGAGAGCCCCACACCAATGACGCAGCAATGGACGGCGTCATTGCAGCATGAGATGAAAGGATGGTTCTTTGAAGCAGCCTATGCAGGCAACAAGGGCAATCACTTTGCTGCCAGCGGTTACAACATCAATCAGCTCTCGATTGATCAGCGGCGTGCGCTTGGAAGATCTTCGCAGGATATCGTGCCGAACCCTCTCTCGGGCAGAGTGCCCGGAGGACTTGGCGCGGCTACGACAACAAGAGAGCGGACGCTGCTTCCCTACCCTCAATATCAAGGCGTCAATGTATCGAGTCCGCTGCTCGGAAACTACACCAGCCACCAATTGCAACTCACGGTGAAGAGGAATTTCAAGTCTGGCCTCTTTGTTAACTTTGCTTTCACCGGAGGCAAGAAGATGAGCGACAGCAACGTGTCGCCGACCAATGATTTTGGGTTTGAGGCGACTGGTGAATCAGGATTCCAGGACGGCTACTTCAATCGCAAGCTGAACCGGTCGATTGATCCGAATGATGTGAGCAAGCGGTTGGCGGTGACGCTGCTCTATGAGTTGCCTTTCGGCAAAGGCAAGAGTTTCCTGAGCAGAATGGCCGGAGGCTGGCAGGTGAACTCGATCGGCATCATGCAGACAGGATTGCCGCTCATCGTGAGGGGTGCCAACAACTTTGTGTCTGACCGTCCAGACTCTACCGGGACAAGCGCGAAGATCGATAATCCAACGCGAGCGAAGTGGTTTGAAACCAATACTTTCATCAATCCGGTGGAGTTCTTTCTCGGCAATGTGGGCAGGACACTGCCTGATGTGCGCACTCCTGGGACGATGAACTGGGACTTGTCGTTGCTCAAGAACACGCGCATTCGGGAACGATTTAATCTGCAATTCCGAGCTGAAGCGTTCAACTTCCTCAACACGGTAAATTGGGGCTCGCCTTCGGCTAGTTTCTCGCCGGGGCCGGATGGCAAGAATATCAGCGCTACCTTTGGAGCGATCTTCTCGGCGCGCGACGCAAGGGTGGTGCAGATGGGTTTGAAGTTGCTCTTTTAGGTGAGATAGTTCTGCGCCATTTGTGAAAGAATCAAAATGAAATGATTCGAGGGCTATTTTTTTTCAGTCTTGCCGTTGGCCTGTTTGGGCAAGGGCCGGAATTTAACCGCCAGGTGCGTCCGATTCTGTCGGATAAATGCTGGACCTGTCACGGCACAGATGCGGCAGCAAAGGGGATCAAGCTGCGGCTTGATAAGGAAGAGTCGGCCCGCTCTGCTCGCTTGTTGATTCGAGACCGGGTTGCAGCCAAAACGATGCCTCCGAAGCATGTTGGCAATCCTTTAAGTGAGAGTGAGATTGCAACTCTGAGCCAGTGGGCTGAGGCTGGTGCGCCGTGGCAGATGCATTGGGCTTACTTACCTCCTGTGCGTGAGACTGGCCGAAGCATTGATGGGTTCGTTCAAGCGAAGTTGAAGAAGGAGGGGCTCAAGCCAACGCCAGAGGCTTCTCGGGAGACTCTGATTCGGCGGTTGAGTCTGGACTTGACGGGGTTGCCTGAAGCGCCCCGGAATGAGTCTTACGAAACTACAGTAGACCGGATGCTGGCTTCGCCTCGCTTTGCGGAACGCATGACGGCACGGTGGCTCGATGCAGCCCGCTACGCCGATACCAATGGCTATCAGACCGATGGTGAGCGGATGATGTGGCGCTGGCGGGATTGGGTGATTGAAGCCTTCAATAAGAACATGCCGTTTGACCAGTTCATCCTCGAACAGATGGCTGGAGACTTGTTGCCAAATGCGACGCTGTCGCAGCGGATCGCGACCGGCTTTCAGCGGAATCATCGCGGAAACGGTGAGGGTGGCATCGTAGCGGCGGAGTATCTGGCGGAGTATGCGGCAGACCGGGTGGAAACGATGTCGACTGTTTTTCTGGGATCGACTGTTGGTTGTGCCCGTTGCCATAACCACAAGTACGACCCCTTTGCGCAGAAGGACTTCTATCAGTTCTTCGCCTACTTCCACAACATCGGAGAGCGTGGGCGCTACTTCAAATACGGCAATACGCCGCCGTTTATTCACGCTCCGACGCCGACGCAGGAGGCGCGCCTGGCTGCTCTTCAGAAGGCAGTGAAACTGGCCGAAGGCAAGATCCAGAAAAGTGATCAAAAGTGGAAGCCGACGGCAGATCTCATTCCGCTGGACAAAGCGGCACCCAGTTATACCGACCGGTTTAGTATCGCTGCGCAGATGACCATGAAGGACGGAGTAGTGGTTGCGAAGACTGTGGCCGGGGATGAGCCGATGGGCTTTGGCTTCCTGGTTACAAAGGGCCGCTTGCAAGTGAACCTGGTGCAGCGGTGGCTCGATGATGCGATTCGCGTGGAGACGGAAAGAGTGTTTGCGCCCGAGCAGACGCATCATGTTGCTTTCACCTTTGATGGGTCGAAGTTAGCGGCTGGGTTGAAGGTGTATGTAGACGGCAAGCCGGAGAAACTGCGCATTCTGGTGGATGAGTTGAACCAGGATTTTGTAGTGAAGGAACCGATTCGGGTTGGGGCGAAAGATGCAAAGATCTTTGGCCGTGTGTTGCCTCAAGGTGAGATTGCGATTTTAGCTGGCATTGCTACTGGAAGTGAAGCCTGGACTGAACTGGCACAGCGGCAGCGGGAACTGGATGCGTTTCTCGATCAGATTCCTACCGTCATGGTGATGCGCGAGACCGGGCAGCCGCTGGATGCGCATTTGTTAATTCGCGGCGCCTATGATCGACCGGGTGAGGTGGTACAACCTGGAGTGCCGGCTGTGCTTGGCGAAATTCC
>JBKJUN010000090.1:0-3001 GCA_046590555.1 Bryobacter sp.
AGGAATCGAATGAGGCCTGGGTTGAGTCGAGCGAGGGGAAGAACTCAGGACTGGTGTGGGTTCGAGGTGGCAAAGCGTTCGTAGTCGTGAGTGAAAAAGACGGCTGGCGGCATGCGTTTCTTTGGTCTCGTGAAGGTAAGGAAGTTCTCTTGCTGACTCCAGGCGAGTACGACATGATTGACCGCGGGGTGATCGACGAAGCCGACGGTTGGTATTACTTTTATGCCTCTCCGCGTAATGGGACGCAGAAGTATCTGTATCGTGTGCCGCTGGATGGGTCGGGCAAGCTGGAGCGCATCACGCCCGAGAGTCAGGCCGGCACACATAGCTACGAATTCTCGCCTGATGCCAAGTGGGCATTTCATACTTTTTCAACGGCGGATGCTCCGCCACTTGTTGAATTGGTTGAGCTGCCGAAGCATCGGGTGCTTCGCGTTCTTGAAACCAACAGTAAGATCCGCGAGAGGATGCAAGAATTTGTGTCGCGCCCAACCGAGTTTCTACAGCTCGATATTGGCAAGGGAATCAGTTTGGATGCCTGGATGATGAAGCCAAAGGACTTTGATCCTTCAAAAAAGTATCCGGTCTTCATCTATGTTTACGGCGAGCCTCACGCGCAAACGGTGCTTGATGACTGGGATAAATCCCACGCCAGATTTCATCGTGTGGTGGCGGATCTGGGCTATCTGGTGGTGTCGATCGATAACCGCGGTACTCCTGCGCCGAAGGGAGCTGCCTGGCGAAGATCGGTCTTTGGCAGTCTTGGGCCGCTCTCGACCGAGGAGCAAGAGGCAGGGCTAAAGGCGCTGGCGAGAATGAGGCCTTATGTGGATCTGGGGCGGGTTGGAATTTGGGGAAGGAGCGGCGGTGGAACGAACACGCTCAATGCGCTGTTCCGCAAGCCTGATTCATATCACTTGGGTATCTCTTTGGTGCCCAAGCCGCAGCCTCATCTTTACAATGCCTGGTTCCAGGAGATGTTTATGCGAACGCGCGAGGTGAATCCAGGCGGATACAAGCGGGCGGCGTCTATCAATTTTGCCGAGGGCCTCAAGGGCAAGCTGTTGATTGTCAGCGGCTCTGGGGAGACGAACACGCACATCCAGATTGTCGAAGGGTTGGTGGACCGGTTAGTCGAGCTGGGTAAACCATTTGACTATATGGTTTACCCTAACCGAAACCACAGCCTGAGTGAAGGCAAAGGAACAGATGTACACCTCAGAATGCTGATGATTCGATACCTGCTTCAACATCTTCCATCCGGGCCACAATAGCTTAGCGAGAGTTGGAGAATGTGGCTTGGGGTGGTAATTTTGATAGACAATGATGCGAATGAAAATTGAGCTTCTGGTTGGTTTGTTGGTGATGTCTGCGGTGGGGAGCGGGCAGAGTTTTCGGCCCGAGATTCCCAAGGTTTGGGACGATGAGGCGGTGGAGCGGTTTGAATTGCCGCTGGCGCAGAGGGATCGCTCACCACGGCACATGAGCTCGAAGGAATACTATTCGCTGAAGGTGCGGCCGATCTATAAGACTTACCCGATGTATGAGGCGGGGAAGGAGCCGGCTGGCTATCTGGAATGGCTGAAGCAGCAGGAGCCCGAGGTGGTGTTTGACCCGGCGAAGTTGAAGACCAAAGAAGACTGGATTGCGGCGGGAAAGTTGGTGTTTGAACATGAACCGCTCGTGTTCCCGCTGCGGCCGGGCGGGCCGTTTTTCAAGACTCCACTTCAGGTATCGAAGGAAGGGGTGCTGCCTCCCTTTATCCCTGGGAACAGCTACATCATTCGCAAGAAGGGGGTGCTCGAGGTTGGCATCAATGCTTGTGCGGGTTGTCACACGCGGGTGATGCCGGATGGGAGTTATCTGGCCGGGGCGCAGGGGGTGGTGGACTTCCGCAATGACGAGGCGACGATTCAGAGGCTGAGAGAGATGAATCCAGAGGTACTGGCGCGGCGGCAGGAGTCGGCCTGGGTTTTGTTTGGTACTCCCTGGCTTGAGAGCAAAGAAGAGTTTTTTGCACGGATGAACAAGGAGGAGTTGGCGCGGCAACAGGCGGCGAACCACTCTGGTGTGATCGCCCGGCAGGGGACAAGCGGCAGTCATCCGCCTCATATTCCTTCGCTGATTGGAGTGAAGAATCACAAGTATCTCGATTCGACGGGGTTTGCCCGACATCGCTCGATTGGTGATCTGGCTCGATATGCGGTGACCAATCAGGGTCTCGATACGATGGCTCACTATGGGGATTTTCAGCCGACTCTGAATGAGACTCCGTTTAGCTCTGAGAAAGGGACGCGCTATAGCGATGAGCAGTTGTATGCGTTGGCGCTCTATATCTATTCGCTTGAAGCGCCGAAGAATCCGAACCCAGTGGATGATTTGGCGAAGCGCGGGCAGAAGGTGTTTTCGCGACAGGGTTGCGCGGCTTGCCATACGCCTCCGCTTTATACGAACAACAAGCTTACGGTGGCTAAGGGTTTTACAGTGCCTGCGGATTTGCGCAAGACCGATGAGATTCTGGATGTGAGCGTTGGTACGGATACGACGCTGGCATTGAAGGCCCGGCGGGGGACGGGTTTCTATAAGGTGCCTTCGTTGCGTGGGGTCTGGTATCGCAATGCGTTTGGGCATGGCGGGTGGGTGGATACGCTGGAGGAATGGTTTGAACCTTCACGCGTTAACAGCGATTATGTACCGAAGGGTTACTGGATGCAGCCGGGGCCGGTTGAAGGCCATGAGTTTGGGTTGAAGCTGTCGCTAGAGGACCGGAAGGCGCTGATTGGGTTTTTGAAGACGCTGTAGCCTAGCGGAGGATGGCGGGAGCCATTATTCTTTGAGCTACAACGAATTTGACCGCTAATTCTCTTCGTTGACGGTCTCTCGAAACGCTGTTCTACAAGCTTCACCGTTTGAATGCTGCCTGCCCGCTTGGAAGCGGAGCAATTGGTGCGTAACCTGCGGCCGCTCAACCGGGCAGGCAGCATTCAAACGGTGAAGCTTG
>JBKJUN010000167.1:0-4582 GCA_046590555.1 Bryobacter sp.
TGTTCGCGTTTACCGCGATGGCACCGTTATAACCGAAGGTGGAAGGCGAGGAGAAGTTATTCACCGGAGCGATGTTGTTCATGCCGTAACCGCCGCGCATGACGAACTTTGGAGTGAAGGCGTATGCAAAGCCGACGCGGGGAGCAATCTGGAAAAAGTTTGTATTCTGAAAACTCTTCCGGTTCAGGTCTTCGGCGAAAACAAGCGCACCCAGCCGCCCGCCCGCAGCGTCGTTTGGTTTGCTGGGGTCGATGTTGGTCATGCGGCCCGCCCACTCCTGAAAGGCTCCCACGATCTCCCAGCGCAAGCCCAGGTTTAGTGTCAGCTTCTGTGATACTTTCCAGTCGTCGGAGAAATAGAAGGCCGGGTAGTTGAGGCGATAGCCGGGGTTGGCCAATTGAATGCCGCGCGAAGAAGAGTCCACTGCGCCCAGCAGGAAGCTCGCAAACGCATGGCCTGTCTGCGTGGCAAAGCCCGGCTGCTGCGTCTGTGTCGGCGAGAAGTTGAATTGGCCCGTACCGCTCTTCCCCCGCACGTTCTGGTAATATGCTCGATACTCGAATCCGGTCTTAAAGCTATGCTTACCGCGGATGATAGTCAAATCGTTCTGAATGATCCAGGAGCCGTTTTGACTCAAGCCGCGCGATTCGCTGCCTAAGCGTCCGCCAGCGCCAATGCCGCCGCCCAGGATCGGCTGCCCGCCAAAGACCAGCGCCGGGAACGTGGTGGGAGCGGTGTTCTTGAGCCCGATCTTCGAAGCCCAATCCTGATCCACAAAGACGGATTCGTTGAAGTTGCCGAAGCGGTTGTAGCCCAGTGCAAAGTGGTTCAAGATCCTCGGAGAGATACTCCAGTTCTCGCTGAAGCGGGCAATGTAGCCAGGGGTCTTCTGCAACTGGAAGACGTTCGTGGGCGTGTCGGGAGGTCCGCCCCACCGTCCGCCTGGGGAATTATTGCGCACGCGGTCGTTGTGGTTGAACGAGACCGACATGTTGTGCTTCGAATTGATGACGTGGTCGCCCTTTATGGTGTACATTTTTTCGTCGAAAACCGGGCAGCAAGCGCCCAGCGACACCATGTTGTTGAGCAGGTTGTTGTTGATCGGATCGGTGATGGGTGCCAGCTTGAGAATATTTGCCGCCACCGGACTCCAGCGGCCTTGTGGAACCGTGTTACCGGGGAAAGGATCCCTTACCGTTTGCCCGTTCACCGAACGCGTCGTAGCGGGGTCGAAGATCTGGCCAAACTGCACCGTCCGGCCCTGGGCATCGCTACCCACAGCCGTTCCGGATCGCGCATCGTTTGTGCCCGCCTGATTCAGCAGCCGGGCAAAGTTGCCTTGCTTGAAATCGACCGTGGGCAGCGTGATAAATCCGCCAGCCGAGTAGTCGCGCACGCGCGTAGTTTCGTAAGTGAAGTGGAAGAAGCTCTTGTTCTTGCCGTTGTAGATTTTCGGGATCATCACCGGCCCGCCGATCGAGCCGCCGTAGTTGGAAAGCTTGAAGGGGTTGCGCGCACGCCCGATGGCGTTGAAGTTGAAGCTATTGGCGCGCAGGACGTCATTCTGGCCGTAGTAATACGCCGTCCCGTGCAATTCGTTGGTGCCGGTCTTCAACGCGAAGTTCGCCACCGCCGTCTGTCCGCCGCCATACTGGGCACCCATCGTGCCGGTCTGCAGCTTGAATTCACTCACCGCCTCGGCCGAAGGCGACATCTCATTATTCGACCCGCCTTGCAGGTCAAAGCGGCCGAGCGCCATACCGTCGATCAGAATTTCGTCCGAGTAGGGTTGTCCACCGTTGATCGAACCCCGGAATTCACCGCCCACCGTGCCCGGCAGGCTACGGAAGATAAAGGATTGGATCTGGCGGCGGCCATCGGCGACAGCCACAGGCCACGTATCGAACTCTTTCTCAGAAACATAGCGGCCAATTTCGGCTGTGCCAGTCTCAATCAGCGGCGGCGTGGAGGAAACCGATATGCTGTCGCTCACCTGCCCGATATCCAGCTTGAAGTCGACAGTGAGCGTTTGCGCGACCCGTAGCGTGATGCCGTCGACGGCCGACGAGCGAAAACCAGACTTCGACACAGTCACTTTATAAAGGCCCGGTTTCAGATAGGGCATGCGAAAAACGCCGGAATCCGTAGTGACGGCTTGAGATTCAACTTTGGTTTGCGTTTCCTGTGCAGTCACCGCGACACCAGGTACGACTGCACCAGTCGCATCCGTGACGATGCCATTCAGTTCGCTGCGTTCGCCTTGAGCCAACAGGCTCGCTGCCAAAACGACGAGAGCTAATAAGTAACGCATGCAAGATCCCTTTTTTCCATCTAGATTAAAGAACTGTGGATAAAATATCACAATTTCTGAAATGCTACCAGCAAAAGTCTTGTCCAATGCAAGATGAGCCTGAGTGCTGGGAATGTGTCGCGGTAGGGACAATCATCGCTGACGGCCGCCGAGTAGGCCCGGGGACTTTCCATGACTCGAATGACCCGTCCCCTTCGCTCCACGGGCATTACCCCGCTTCGTCGCTACTACGGAACGGTCCGCCCCTATCTGGCGTATTGGTTTTTCGGCCTGTGGCTGGGGGCGGCAGCCCTCACCTGTATCGACTTACCCGTTCCCGAAACAGCATAAGGGCCTCCAAGTTACCCGGCACGGCATGATATTGGTAATAGCCGCGAAGCGCTCGACTGGCACCTTTTAACCAACTGCCACTCCCCGGCCACCCGCAACCATTCGTGCATCCGCGCCTTCAGCGTCTGCTTTACTTCTTGCAGCTTCGCCTCCAGCTTCTTCCGCGCCGTCCGACGCCAGACCGTGAAGTTTCCACGACTGAAGATTTGACGACGATTTGACGACAGCCTGGATTTGACGACAGCCTGACCAGTCACTGTGCGTGTTATCGGCTTTTGTTTTTTTGATTTGACGACAGGTTGAGGCGGCTGGCCTCGACTGAACGTCGGCGTTAAGCTGTCGTCAGATACGCACTCGAGGTGCAAAAAAGGAGACCAGCCATGACGGATGTTATCACCACTCTAGCCGCGACTCAAATCGATCTCGGCGACAAAGATGATCGCTACGCTTGCCTGAATGAAGAAGGCACAGTTGTCATGACCCCTGCGGGACTTCGAAAGCACTTTACCCACCTCCCGCGAACTCCCTTCGCGATTGAAGCCGGCGCGCAATCCCGGTGGATTGCAAAGACGCTTGGCGAGTTCGGTCACGAAGTCATCGTGGCCAACCCAAGGCAGGTACAACTGATCTCGGCTAACCACAGAAAGAACGATTCTAACGATGCAAAGTTACTCGCCAGGTTGGCTCGCCTTGATGCCAGTTTGCTCAGCACATTGGAACACCGGGGAGAGCGCGAGCAAACAACTTTGGTCTCGATTCGTGCGCGAGCTCAATTGGTGAAGACGCGCGTTGCGCTCATGCATAGGTTGCGCGGCATGGTGAAGAGCTATGGGGTCCGCTTGCCGCATACAAGCAGCGATCAGTTTGTTCAGCGTTGTAAGGGCAGCGTTCCCGAAGAAATGCTGCCGAACCTGGAAGGGATCTTCACTATCGTTCAATCCCTGACTCAACAGATCGACAACTATGATGAACGGATCGAGAAGATCGCTGCCGAGCAATACCCGACCGTGCAAGTCTTGAAGACGGTGCCAGGAGTTGGAACGCTGACTGCTTTGACTTTTGTGACAACAATAGCGGACCCGGGTAGGTTTGTGAAGAGCAGAGCGGTGGGAGCCTTTCTTGGCCTGCGGCCTCGACAGCAACAGAGTGGCGGGCATAATCCACAATTGGGAATCACCAAGGCTGGCGACGTATACTTACGCAAGTTATTGGTGCAAAGTGCGCACTGTCTACTCAGCGCTTATGGTCAAGATACGGCTCTGAAGCAATGGGGCTTGAAGCTCTGCCAGCGTGGAGGGTCCAACGCCAGGAAGCGAGCCGTTGTCGCAGTGGCCAGGAAGTTGGCAGTGTTGCTTCACAAGCTCTGGATGAGTGGTGAGCGCTACCGGCCATTCCCGGCCAACTAGACTTGAATCTATTGATATTTTGACGACCTGGTTAACGCGACGTTGAAGACCGATGAGTTGGTGACTGCGCGGTCAGCCTTGGCCTAGCGATTATAATCGCAAAGGCGCGCATCAGATAGCAGCACCTCCTCTCCAACTTGAGGTACCGAATCTTAATATGCACCGGGCAATATAAATGCCCACTTCGAGTGCGAATGGAAGCCTAGTCCTCTCGGCGGATCTTCGATGCAGCGGAAAGCCAAACCAAGCAGCCAAAACTTTAGGGCGAAATGAAGCAGTCGTGTATGTCCGGCTCCTTCGCCTCGAGAGTATTCAAATCGCACGAAACACAACGCCCGTCAAGGCTCCCCTTACGGCGCGCAGAACCCGCGCGGCCTGGACCGCCGCCGCGTCCCGTGCAGGAGCACTTATATGGAGGCGAAGGAGCAAAAAAGCCATACCAGCAGGGAGATTTTCGGTTGACAGAGGAAGCCGCCTCATGGAAGGCTGTCCCCTTCTTCAAAGCGGAGGCCACGATCAAGCAACCTGGCTCAAG
>JBKJUN010000184.1:0-1777 GCA_046590555.1 Bryobacter sp.
ACTTCGCGATTCTGAATTTCGCCCTGGCTTTGGAATACCTGGAGGCAGATTTTTATAATCTAAACGTCGCCAATTTTTAATTCGCGAGTGGCCTTTTAGGAAGGCGGCCAGACTCGGCTTTAGTTCCCTGCAAGGGAATAAAAAATCACGAGTCTGGCGCACTCAGGCCAGTGAAGAACGGGAAGGCGTTCAGCTTGACCCTTTACGTATTAATGATGATAAAGCCACGATTTCTGAATCTGGATATCAGGCCCAGTCATAATTCGCAGATGCAAGGCAATGATCTTCTCGTCCAGCCTGTCCCAGTAGATCTGGTGCTTGCGCACCAACTGCGGATCTAAGCTCCCCAGGCGTGGGGAGATCCATCGCACCCTCTTCGCGCTCCAGCGTCTTCCGGCTCTTGCCGTTCGGCGAGTTGTCACTCGCTTAGCCCACCGGATCATTCTTTTCATATCCCTCTTGGTGCGTCAGCTTTCTTTCCACAATCCGTTTGGCACCGTCAAATCCTCCTGCATCTTAATCCCCTTCAACAGGTAGATCGCCTTCGCCTAGCTCAAGCACAAGATCCCCAATGCCAAGAGCGATGCCCTCCACCCCAAAATCCAACAGACCAAATACGCACCAGAAGATTCCCCAGCGAAGAAAACGTAGTTAACTCCAGCTGCTTCCATTGCGGCGACCTGCAGCTTGCGCTTCAGAATCAGCCATTACAATATCGGAAGAGCGCTAATTTTTCAGAGCAACCAAAGGACTAAGGTATGAGTTGGATGTTAAACTCCATTCCATTCCTATCAGTGTGCTGTTACAATTCGATGCTGTTCGTGAATGGCAGGAATTGCAAGGATGAATCGCAATGTTAGTTGAAGAGGAGATCTTGGATTTCGAGCCAGCACTGCTGGAGGAGCCGGGCTTTCCCTGGCGGGGATTGGCGGGCTCGCTCGTTGTCCACTCGATTATTGTGCCTATGTTGGTAATAGGAATACAGCAGGTGAAGCAGCCGCAATTGACCGATGAGCAAATGCGGATCGCCTCGGTGCTGAAGCGGCAAGTCATCATTTTGAGGTTGCCGGCCGAGCTGATGAAGAAACGGATTCTGCCGAAAGACCCCGAGCGCGTGAAGGTCGAGGTCAAGACGGCACCGGTTGAATCAGCAAAGGCCGCGCGCAAGGTTGTGAAGGCTTTCCTGATGCCGGCAGCCAAGCCTCGTCTGGAAACCAGCGCTGCTATGATCCTGCAGCCGCTCGTGCTCACCATGCAGCCTGCCAAGCTGCCTGAAATGGAGATGCCGACCATCACGATGGTGTCGCCCACACCGCCGAAGAAACGCATTT
This sequence comes from Bryobacter sp., assembly GCA_046590555.1. GTDB lineage: Bacteria > Acidobacteriota > Terriglobia > Bryobacterales > Bryobacteraceae > Bryobacter. The sequence goes on from JBKJUN010000184.1 coordinate 1,332, forward strand.
TGTTTGATGTCGGCTCGCTACAGAAGAAACCGTCGATGCCTAAGATTGTAGATCCTGGGCCGTTGCCCGAGCCGCCTCAAATCGTGGTTTCTTCCGCTCCGATCCGGCCGCTTTATACGGGTGTTGTGAATCCGAAGCTACCGGTTTATGTGGGGCCCCCGTCCATGCAAACTATCGAGGTGAAAGACAAGAGTTCTTTTAGCGCCGGCGGGCCCATAGTGGAGGTGCCAACGAATCTGGTGATGATAAGTTCAAAGCCGGTTCCAGCTCGGGAAATAGTGACGGTGTCGGGCGTGATTGCCATGCCGAAGGGCGGCGTTGGGACTGGGAACCTGGAAGATGGGAAGGCCATCGAGCTGAAGGCTGGTATCGATGCGCGCAAGGGGTCCGCTAGCGGGACGGCGAAGCAGGAATCTGATGCTCGCGGCGGATCGGGGGCCATTTTG
>JBKJUN010000297.1:0-8998 GCA_046590555.1 Bryobacter sp.
GCTGGCGGCGATACCGCCGACAGTCACGCTGACGATTGCGGAAGGAGTGACTACGGCGTTCGGTGCGATGAGAGTGGCGGCGGCGGTGGTGGGGGCGGCGACGGAGGCATTGGTGGCGCCGATGCCGCTGACGTAGAGAACGGCGATACCGCCTTTGAGCGCGGGGGCGGCGTTGGAGTTGAGCGTGTAATCGTTGGTGGTGAGGTTGTAGTTGAGGATGGCGCCTTGGCCGCGTCCTGAGGCGTCGGTGGTGTATACGCCGGGGCTGGTGGGGGCAACGGTCAGAGAAACTGGCGCGGAGGCCAGGCCGGTATAAGTGAGGACGAGGTCGGCGGCGGCACCGCTGATGTTGTAGGGGACGATCACGCTAGCCTGATTCGCGCTGGTGTAAAGAATTGGGGCGGCGACGCCACCGATGGTTACCGATGTGGCTGGGCCGGTGACAGGCAGTGCGCTTGGGATTTGAGGGGCGGGTACGGCTGGATTAAAGAGTGTGAGGGTGGCGGGGCCGAGGCCAAGGCCAAAAAGAGTGAGCAGTTGGCCGGGAGAGATCGTACCCTGAGCGTAGCTGGCGGAATCGACTACTGCATTTACCTGGGGACGCGGGCCATAGATCTGGAATTGGGCTTCGCTTGAGGTGCCGCCGCCTGGGTTAGGGGTTGAAACTGCCATACGCAGATAGCCAGGGCTCAGAAGGTACGAGGCGGGGACAGTGACGAGCATCGCGTTCTCGCCCACTTGCCTGGCGGTGAGATTCCCCTGAAGGCCGACCGAGCCGGGTACGCCAGAGATGACGCCAGTGGTGCTGTTGATGGACATACCTGATGGAAGGCCAGTGGCCGACCAGGTGGGAGGGTTGGCGGCCGCAACAGATCTTACTGCATTTGCCCCAGGGTAGGTGCTACTGAGTGTGCCTGCAACCAGAGCCGTAGTAGGGCCGGTAACGCGCAGGGAGCTGGAGCTGACCGGCATGATGTGCATCTTGAAGGGCATGTAGGAACTGGCCGTAATCGGGGACGTTGAGTCTTCGACTTGAAGGGTGAAGTAGTAAGTTCCGGAGGCATTGGGTGTGCCCTGAAGCTGATTGCCGCTTAGGTTGATGCCGGAAGGGAGTTGGCCGCCGACGAGGCTCCAGGTAAATGGGGATGTGCCACCGGCGGCGGTGAGATTGAGCGCGGTGTAGGCGGTGCTGACCGTGCCAGCGGGCATCGGTGACCCCATGGGGATGCGCAGAAAGCTGGCGGTGCTGGGATAGACCGGGATGTAGAAGTTTTCGGACGCAGTTGTGGCGCCGTCTGTGGCGGTGATGGTGGCTTCATTGGTGAATCCGGTTGCCGAGACCGTGGAGTTGGCAAAGTAGCTTTCTCCATAGATCGTGACGAAGCTCTGGGCGGATTGCTGGATAACGCCAATCGGCCAGGTGCTGAAGATGTTAGGGGCGGCAGCGACGACGTTGAGAGTGACAGGTAAGGTGAGCGTGGGATTGGCTGTGCCCGTGGATTTGATCGAAATATTTGCTGTGTAGGACTTGGGAGAAAGGCCAGTGGGATCTACCGTGACATTGATCGAGTTGAAAAGCCCGGCGAGGGTGATGTTGCCGGTGGGCGTTACCTTGAGCCAAGGGGCGCTTTGGACGCTGAGTGAGGCGGCGGTGGCCGCGCCTGTGTTGGACAGGATAAAGGTGGAGCTGAGATTAGGGTTGGAAGTGACAGGCTGGCTGGTGGTGTAGCTGAAGGTGATCGATGTGGGGGAGACAGTGATGGTGGGCGGAGGCGTGCCGATAACCAGCGTGGCTGTAACGGTGGCCACAGGGAGCGGTGAGCCAGTTGTCCCCGTAAAAGTGATCGTGCCGACATAGCTGCCTGCGGCGAGGCCCGTTGGATTGACCTGGACGCTGACCGTTTGAGGTGCGCGGCCACTGGAGGCGGAGACCAGAAGCCAGCCGGCGAAGTGGGGGGCTGCACCTGTGACAGCGACGGTAAAACCGCCTCCCGGCGGAGCGCTTTGAACGCTGACAGTTTGGGCAGTGGGTAACGTTGTGGCCCCCACGGTCGCCGTAAATCTTAGGGAAGCGTTGTTGGTTGTCAGGGTTTGTGCCCAGACGGTCGATATCAGCATCAGGAAGGCGAAGGCTAGTTTTTGCATCGAGACTACTCCCTTAATTGATCGGCAACTAGGTGAGTCACTGCATTCCCCGTCTGCATTTTGGGAGAGTAGCCCAAATCGCATAGAATGAAGAAACTGCAATACATTATGAATTTGTTTATTGGGCTCGTGATCATTTTGGTTCCAGCTTTGGCTCTGGGGCAGGCGCAGGATTTTTCTGGCGCTGTGAAGCCGCTGCTGACCAAGTCTTGTGCGCCTTGTCACAATGATCAGAATGCTTCGGGTAGTGTGAATATCAAGCCCTTTACTGAGCTGAGTTCGCTTGGTGATTATCGCGAGGATTGGGAGCGGATCATAAAGAAAGTGCGTTCTGGGGAGATGCCACCGAAGGGGTTTCCGCGTCCGGCGCAGGGGCAGATTGATCAGTTGCTCGGGTACGTACAAAGCGAGTTTGATAAAGCTGACGCGAAGATTCCTTTAGACCCGGGCCGGGTGACGGCGAGGCGCCTCAATCGGACTGAATACACAAATACCATTCGCGACTTGCTGCAGGTCGACTTTCGGGCGGATCAGGATTTTCCGACGGATGACTCGGGGCACGGCTTCGACAATATCGGCGATGTGCTGACAATCTCGCCGCTCTTGATGGAGAAGTATCTGAATGCGGCCGAGAGGATTTCTGCGCGGGCATTGGGGCTGGATCCGTTACCGAAGAAACCGATCGAGTTTGAGCTGCACAGCAAGGACAAGAAGATTCGCCGCGTAGCACCCTCGCTCATTGAGGCAACACATCGGGTGGACTGGGATGCCGAGTATCAAATCGAGATCGGGTTGCCTGGGGAGCGGGTGAATGGCAAGCCGGTGCTGCTAGGTTTCTGGATGGACGGCAAGTTGCTGCACACGCAGTTGATCGAGACGAAGCCTTCTGGGCTGGTGTACTTCAATCCTTATTCGGCTGAGCAGTTCCGTTTGTTTCTGCCAGCGGGCGAGCACAGGTTTCGGGCCGGGTTTATCGATGATGAGTTTGTGAAGACTCTGGACCCTGCCGATCTTTACAAGGACAAGAAAAACAAGTTTCTGAACATGATCAAGCTGGTGGGGCCGTTTGCGTCAAAGGCGGAGCCGGCGAGCCGCAAGGCGATTCTAATTTGTGCTCCTTCGAGCGGAGCTGTTTGTATTGATCGCATTCTGGGTGGGCTGGCGCGAAAGGCCTGGAGACGGCCGGTGACGGCGGCAGAAGTTAAGTCGCTTTCTCGCTTTGTTGCGATGGCCAAGGCAGAAGGCCAGACGGCCGAGCAGGGCTTGCAAGTGGCGATGACGGCCATGCTGGTTTCGCCGTACTACCTGTTCCGAATCGAGCGTGATCTTTACCCTAAGGAGCCACTCAAGACGCATCCGATTACATCGCTTGAACTGGCAACGAGGTTGAGCTATTTCTTGTGGTCTTCGATTCCGGATGAGGAATTGTTGAAGCTGGCCGAGACGGGCAAGTTGCGTGAGCCAGCGGTGATGGAAGCGCAAGTGAAGCGCATGTTGGGCGACCCGAAGTCGGCGGCGCTAGCGGCGAATTTTGCCGGGCAGTGGCTTGAGACCCGCAACCTGAATAGTGTGAAGCCCGACCCGAAGAAGTTCCCTGAGTGGAACCCGGAGTTGCGTGATGCGATGGCGGAAGAGACCCGGTTGTTCTTTGAAACGGTGCTGCGCGAAAACATGTCGATCGGGACTTTTCTCGATGCGAAGTTTACCTTCCTGAATGAGACCCTGGCCAAACATTACGGGATTGCTGGTGTGACGGGGCCGGAGTTTCGAAGGGTAGAGTTGACGGGAAATCAGCGTGGCGGAATTCTGACACAAGCGAGTGTATTGACTGTTTCGAGTTATCCAACACGGACATCGCCTGTAATTCGCGGCAAGTATATTTTGCAGAATGTGTTTGGTGCGCCTCCGCCGCCGCCTCCTCCGGATGTGCCGACGCTCGACGAAGAACAAGTGGGCAGCTCTGGATCATTGCGGCAGCAACTTGAGAAGCACCGGTCGAGTGCGATGTGTGCGAGTTGTCACAACCGGATGGACACCCTCGGGTTTGCGCTGGAGAATTACGATGGCACCGGCAAATGGCGCGATCTTGATGGCAAGTTTGCGATTGAGTCGGCGGGGACGCTGCCTAACGGGAAGGCTTTCCAGAATCCGTCGGAATTGCGTCAGGTACTGGCGGCAGACATGGGCGAGTTTGCTCACAATCTGGTAGAGAAGATGATGACCTATGCACTGGGCCGTGGGCTTGAGCGGTATGACCGCCGGACGGTGCAGGGTGTGCAGGATAAGCTGGCAGCGGATCAGTATCGCTTTCAGACTTTGATTTTTGAAGTGGTTCGCAGTTTACCTTTTCAGACAAGACGGGCAGAACATCCCAAGCAGGAGCTGGCAAAGAAATGATGACTCGGAAAGCATTATCAAGACGCACGATGTTGCGTGGAGTGGGAGCGGCGATTGCCTTGCCTGCTATGGACGCGATGGCACCGGCGTTTGCGTCGAGTCAATTGCCTGGACCGAAGCCCGTGCGCATGGCCTTTGTGTATGTGCCCAACGGCATTGATATGCGCAACTGGACCCCTGCCAATGAAGGGGCCTTGCCGGCGGAGCTGCCTCGTATTTTGAAGCCGCTTGAGGCTCATAAAAAAGACATCACGATCCTGTCGAACCTGACGCATAACGGCGGCAGAGCTCTGCTGGATGGAGCGGGCGATCATGGCCGTTGCTGCGGTGGATATCTAAGCGGCGTGCAGCCACGCAAGAGCTTTGTCGATATCAAGGCCGGCGTTTCGATGGACCAGATTGTGGCCAATGCGATTGGGAGCCAGACGCGGTTTCCGAGTCTTGAAGTTGGTCTTGAAGATGCGCGACAGGCTGGGGATTGCGACTCTGGTTACTCTTGCGCCTATACGAATAATCTGGCCTGGAGAAGCGAGACGCAGGCACTGCCTCCGATCCTTGACCCGCGCGCTTTGTTTGAGCGCTTGTTTGGAACGGGTGCAGAGTTGAGCCCTGAGGCAAAGGCGCGGCAGTCGAAGTATCGCCGTTCGATTCTTGATTTTGTGATGGGTGATACGCGAAAGCTGGAAGCGAATCTGGGGCCGACAGACCGTCGCAAACTAGATGAGTATCTGTCTTCGATTCGTTCGATTGAACAGCAACTGGAGCGGGCCGAGAAGGATAACTCGCAGATCAATCCAGGGATGGATAAGCCCTATGGTGTGCCGGCTGATTTTGCCGAACACTTCAAGCTGATGACCGACATGATCACGGTGGCCTTCCAGGCGGATCTGTCTCGTGTGGTGACCTTCCTGGTGACTCGTGAGGGCACATCGCGGCCTTATCGTGAGATCGGGATTGCCGATGGACACCATCCGCTAACGCACCACATGAACAAGCCGGAACTGCTTGAGAAAGTGACGCAGATCAACACCTATCACGTGCAGCAGTTTGCGGGCTGGATCGAGAAGTTGAAGAGTGCCAAAGAAGGCGACTCTAACGTGCTTGAGAATTCGATGATCGTATACGGAGCTGGCTTGTCTGATGGCAATCGCCATACACATGAGGATCTGCCTACGCTGATTGCGGGCAACGGTGGCGGGTATATCAAGTCGGGTCGTCGAGTGGTGGCACGGCGTGAGACGCCGATGTCGAATCTCTTTCTGACGATGATGGACCGGATGGGTGTGCAGGTGGATCACTTTGGTGATGCCACTGGGCGCCTGGCTGGGCTTGATCTGGCTTAAGAGACCATGCAAGCACCTGGAGCTATGCGGCCGCCGGTGGGCGTTCATTTTGACGCGGCCTTTGGCGATAACCTCGATGACCTGCTGGCCCTGAGCCTGCTTTATTCACTCGATAACCGGAATGAATGCCGGGTGATTGGCATGACTACGTCCAAAGACAATCTGGCGTCGGCTGGCTTGTATGAGGTTTACCAGAAGCTGTATGGGGGCAGGCCAACGGCGATTGGGATGGAGACGGGCAAGGTGCGCCCGGCGACAGGGCCGGTGTTAAAAGCTGCGGCTGAGGGACAAACTACATCGGTGAAGTCGGCGCTTGATACCGCAGAGCCGAATGGATTGATTCGAAATCTATTGACGGCGAATCATGATGGCAACGCGGTGATCATCTGCACCGGGCCAACGGACAATCTGCGCGAACTGATGAAGCTGCAGACGGCGCGGCCAGTGGTGGCGGCCAAGGTGAGGACTCTTTATCTGGTAGGGGACGAGGCCAAGCCTGTAGCGGATTGGCCGACACCGGTTGTAACGGTGCCGGTGCCGACAGGATCGAGTTATGTCGCAAAGGCAGCAGACTTCGGTTGGAATGAAAAGCACCCGGCGGCGCAGGTATTGGCTTTGATGCCGGATGCGAAGTTGAACCGGGCAGCGATGTCTGCGGTGCTGCAGGCAGTGCGTGGAAAAGACTTTGTTGTGACCGATGCGGTGCTGGCGGAACTGGTGGCGGCCAAGCCGATTCCAAGGCAGCGGATGAGAGGATTCGGCGACTTATGATTCGACGTAGAGAGATGTTGGCGACATTTGCCGCGCCCTTGTTTGCACAACAGCCAGAGGTGGTTTGGAAGAATGCCCGTGATTTGACGATTGAAGGCCAGGGCTGGACTGAGACCAAGTCGCCTTGGGATCGTTTACCTTCCAAGGCAGAGGCACTAGTACGGAAAGAAGTGTGGAATCTGAGCAGGCATGGGTCTGGGATTCAGGTACGGTTTCGTACGAATGCTACGGCGATTCATGCACGTTGGACGCTGGGCGGGAAGACTTTGGCGGTGCCAAATACTGCAGGCATGGCGCATAGCGGCCTTGACCTGTATGTGCGGGACAATGCCGGTAAGTTGCGGTGGCTCGGGTTTGGAGCACCGCAAAAGGCTGAGCTGAGCGAGGCTGTGCTGATCAAGGATATTCCGGCTGGGTGGCGGGATTATGTGTTGTATCTGCCTCTGTTCAATTCTGTGCAATCGCTGGAGATTGGGGTAGCGAAGGGAAGTGAAGTTGCTGCTGCAACCAAGCGGACTGAGTTGCCGATTGTGTTTTATGGGACTTCGATAACTCATGCAGCGGGTGCGTCAAGAGCGGGGATGTCGCATGTGTCGATCCTCGGCCGACGCTTTGACCGGCCAGTGATTAATCTGGGTTTCGCGGGGAATGGACGGATGGAGATTGAAGTGGCCCGGCTGTTGACCGAGTTGCCCGCAGCTGTCTATGTGATCGATTGCCTGCCTAACATTGTGGCAGCACAGGTGACCGAGCGGACTGAGCCGCTGGTGAAGGAATTGAAGAGGGTCCACCCGGAGACGCCAATCTTGCTAGTGGAAGACCGGACTTACCAGGATGCGTTTTTGGTGGAGACCAAACGCAAGCGGAATCTGGATAGCCGGGTGGCGTTCAAGGCTGCGTATGAGCGGTTGCGGAAAGAAAAAGTGAAGGGTCTGCACTATCTTGAGGGGGAGGGGTTGCTTGGCCAGGATGGAGAGGGGAGCATCGATAGCTCACACCCGACCGACCTTGGCTATATGCGGCAGGCGGATGCGTTTGAGAAGGTGTTGCGGAAGATTGTGAAGCCAGCTAAGCGTTAAGGGCCGGCAGATAGACTCGGAATTCTGTGCCCGCTCCAGGTTCGCTGTCGAATCTTATCCAGCCCTGATTTTGTTGCACGATGCCGTAGACGGTGGAGAGCCCAAGACCGCTTCCCTGCCCTTCAGGCTTGGTGGTGAAAAAGGGTTCAAAGAGATGAGACTGAATCGATTCACTCATGCCGATACCGGTATCGGCTACGGTGATCTGAAGGTAGGCTCCGGCATTGCGCCCCAAACTGTACTCAGGATGTGTTGAATCTATTTTGACCACAGCGGAGGTGATCGTGATTTGACCTCGGCTCGTGATTGCATCTCTTGCATTAGTCACGAGATTGACGAGAATTTGCTGACCCTGGTGGAGATCGAGTTCGACTGCCGCAGCTGTGTGCGACACGATTTGAAGTTGAATTGCTGGAGTGAGATGACTGCGAAGCAGCGGCTCCAGATTCAACACAAACTGAGACCAAATTAGGGGGTGAGGATGGTTGGGATTTTGCCTTGCGATAGAGAGAAGCTGCTGGGTAAGGGCAACGGCCTTTGAGGCGGCGAGATCGATTGCTTCGAGCCGGGGCCGGTCAGCGTTTGGAGCGTTGAGAGCTTGGTGTGTCTGAGTCTGGATGTCAGCGAGCAGGGAGTTGAAATCGTTTGCGAGACCAGCAGCGAGTTGAGCGATAGCATTGAGTTTTTGGGTTTCACGGAGTTCTGATTCAACAGCAATACGCCTGGTGACATCCGTAATTAGAGCCATGCGGGCTGGCTGTCCGAAGAAGTCGAATTCCTGTGTTGTTACCTCAACTTGTATGAGTTTGGTTGCCTTGGTGAAGTGGCGCCAAATGGTAAGGCCCTCGTGCTGACGATCAGCACTGAGAACAGTAGCCCGAAGCAGGGGAACGTCTTCTGGAGGCCGAATCTGAGTGAGATCCATGGAGAGGAATTCTTCGCGCGAGTAGCCGTAGAGGCGGATCGCCATTTCGTTTACGGCGAGAAAGCGAAGAGATTCCCGGTGGAAGACCCACATTGGATGAGGATTGCGATTGAAGATCTGCTCGTAGATGTGGACATCCTGCATGGCACCTACGAGGCGAAGGGGATGGCCTTCGGAATTCTTGAGAACAAATCCTTTGTCAATGACGACACGGTAGGATCCATCGGCGCAGCGAAAGCGGTAGGTGCTGGAGAAGAGGCCATCATTGCCACGAATGGAGGCATCGAGGGAAGCAAGTGAGGCTTCTTTGTCTTCGGGATGAACTCGATTGGCCCACC
>JBKJUN010000482.1:0-2453 GCA_046590555.1 Bryobacter sp.
CCCAAGGTTTGTCTTCTGGTAGCACAATTGGCCCGGTTCCAAATTCCTCGTGGATTCCGTCGCTAGAAATTGTCATGGCTCCGTGAGTAGGGACAACTACTGGCCGGAGCGTGACTCTACCTCGAAGCGCCCCCGGATCGATCACAATTCGCCACTTTCCAGCGTCGATCGCATGGAAGTCCGAGTAATACGTGTCCAAGCAGGACACATAAATGCCGCAGACCGCGCTTCCCGCTGTGATTAGTGCTCGAATTGTTGGATCGAGCTTTGTTAACTCCCCGGAAAAACTGATCTCGCCGCTTTGGGGTATCTCCTCAAGCTCAAGGGTTACTTCAAGCGTGCCATTTGTGTAATCGTCATTGAACGAGGCGAGGACGGGATGTGGAAAGCTTGGCTTGTCAGTGAGCTTCATCGACGAACCCCTCACTCGTTACAACCAATTCGATCTCGATCGGTCCAGAGTAATCAACGTCGAATTTCGCTTCGTGCGTCGAGCGCGAATTCGAGACGACGTCAATGGCGGCGGCCCCACCGATCGCGCCTATCCCGTCAAGTGTGAGAATAGGCAGTGGCTGGGGATCGGCCACTCCTAGGGCGAAGACGCGCAATCGGGCGGCTCCGGTGAACTCCGGCGTGAAATGGATTACGCGCGAACTGGGAGAGCCTTGGAATGGAATATGACTTCGAAGCGCGCTTATGCGAATCGCGCTTCCAACCTCTCCTTTGCCTCCGCGCCCTGAGCCGGTGCCGGGCCCTGAAGTCAGGCCACCCTTCCTCCGTGAGGGCTTCTTCCCGCCGGAGCCACCCTCAGTTCCCACGCCACCGCGGCCCGCTGAGCGTGGTCGAACGGTCGACTTGAGAACCTTCAATCGCTCCGGATTCTCCTCTGCGCCTGGTTCCGGTGGCCGTGAATTGTTGGCCGGAGTTGAGAAAAACTCATTCATTTCGTCCAAAAGCGTTTCGCTCTCCGGTGGGATTGTCGTGCGCTCCTTGATTGACTTTCTCAGCCAGGCGATCAGAAATTTGAAGGCAGACTTGATCGTGCGTTGTCTCTGCCGATCCTCGACACGTTCTGGTGAGAGCTCGTCGTGTTTTGGGTTTTCCAACGACCGAATGATCTCACCGGTCTCCTTGTCGACAGGTTCTATGATCGCGACAAACTCCTTCTGCAGCGCAAACCTCGCCAATTTGTCGCCGAAATGCTGCAGGCTAGACGTGATGTACATTCCGTTTCTAATTAGCGCAACTCGCTTCTGAAGCCCCTCCGCAACCAGAATATGAAGTCTTACCTCCCCCAAACCGGGGATCTTCGTGGTTTGCCGGTGCGTTTCCGCGGAGACAAAGCACCGATGAAGCTGTTCGCTAAACTCGAGATCCTCCTCAAAGCCGTGACGCTCTGCCGCGGCCAGCACCTCAGGGTCCTTGAAGAGCCCAGCTAGAGTCGCCTTCCCCACGTCAATGTCGTCGTTGACTTCAAACTCAATGTTTGAACGCTCGATCGCTACAAAGAAGTTGCGTATTAGCGATTCAACAACCTCATATTCCCACTTGTTTTCACCCATGAAACCGGCAACCGCGACTGTTGTTCCGAGGAGACTGCGCTTCATCCAAGCAGGTGCTTGTACAATTGTCTCTATTGGCTGAAAGTTTCCAGTGCCCCAATAACCTACCGACTTAAACTTTCCATGCTGAGTATCGTGCGAAACCAGAATCGCCTTCCCTTGCGCAAGGTCGATCTCTTTGCCGGCTTCTCGGTAGCGTGTGGAGTAAAAGACGGTTCGCAGGGCCGAGACGGCGTACGCAGCATTTTTACCGATGCCAAAAGACCCGCCTGAACTCTTGTCAAATTTCTCGCTGACGCCGGAGGCTTTGACCAGAGCGTGGTATGGAGTTCCCTGCTCGCATGGCCCGCTGAGCCCGACCGTTCCTTCGTCAGAAATGAGCAGAATCGGAATCTTCTCAGCCCGGAGAATTCCTGACGCTCGGGCAAAGAAGTCAACTTCCTTTTCGCTCTTGCGGGCCTTGCCACGAGCAAGACATGCGTCAAATGTTCTGGTGAGAGAGGACAGGTCTGGAAAATCCGTGTTAGCGACTGCAATTCGAGTGAATCGCAAGGTCACTCTCGTGTCCCCTGGTATCGCCGCGTCCAAACTATTCTGACCGCACTCTCGTGCAACTCCGGAGTAAGGAGCGTCCCTAAAGAACTCGATTCCCGCATGCGCCAGTCCCTCGTCCTCATCCGCGGGATTCGGGAGAAAGCGCCATCCTATCGACTGTTCAACCACGTCATTCGCCTCCAGGTTTCGTGCTTGGTTAACGCAGCGAGCATTGGTCTCCCCAAGTCTAGCTCCTCAACGCAATTATTTGAGCTGATGCCGCCACTGCTGATCGGCCATCCTACCGGTCGCGTAGCTCCCGGCAACCCCGCACTGTCATGATGCACCATGCCCACC
>JBKJUN010000598.1:0-1678 GCA_046590555.1 Bryobacter sp.
GGAGAAGTGTTCAAAGACCTCGCGGACGCGTTGGTTGCCAGTACGGACCCATACCAGGCGTGGACCGGAGGGGTCGAGAGTGGCAAGATCGGCAAAGTCCTGATCCTTACTGACCACGACCCATCCGCCGGAGCGGGCAAAGTTCCATATCTCACGATCCGTAGCTTTAGAAAGATCGAAGGCTTGAACGTGCTGGCACTCCATTCCGTGAGCCAGGAAAAGCGAGGTCAAGCCGGCCGGAAGTTGGTTGTCGAGCAGAAATCTCAAGCGACGCGGACCACGGAGTTGCCGGCCTGGGCGGCGGCGTAGGCAATGGCGGCGAGGATGTCTTCGCGGACCAGGTCTGGATGAGCTTCGAGGATCTCCTCATAGCTATCGCCGGCCGCGAGGTAGGCGAGAACGTCTGAGACGCGAATGCGAAGGCCACGCAGACAGGGGCGCCCGCCGCATTGTTCGGGGTTGATGGTGATGCGGTCCAGTCGGTTGACCATGACTTGATTCTACGTTGCTTTTTGGCGCTTGGCTCGACGGACTTCAGATCGGCGGACTTCAGATCGAGGAGGGTATTTCTATGCTCGCCTAACAAGGACCCATGGCGCCTGCAAGGGACGGATCGCGCTGAAGCCTTTCTGGTCGATTTAAAGGTGCGACTCATGGCGCGGCTTAGGGATTGGAAGTCTCTGGGTGATTTTGAGCCTGGTACGGGTATACCCGTCCCTACTGGGATTTTCCCAAAATCCTGGCTTTTGGGAGCGTTTTGAGCTTTGGGCTAAGTGATAGATTCTGAATTACTTGAGGGCGTCGAGGAGAAATCGACCGGGAAGGCCGAGGTCAAAACGAGGCTAGAATTGCGGAAGAAGACCTCAAAAACATTGAGGAAAATGAACAGATGGCGTTGGGACTAGGCAGGCTGTAGTGCACCCTAGGCAGGCTGTCCCGCACCCTAGCACCTGCAGCGTATACTTGGCCGATGCCATACACCCTGACGCTCGACAGTCGCTCCCGCCGCTTGCTTGCGTTCACCTTTCTTTATCTCACTGAGGGCCTCCCGATCGGGTTCTCCACCGTTGCATTGGCTGCTCATCTCCGCCAGCAAGGCGTCCCCATGACCATGGTCGGAGCTGTAGTCGCTGCCACTTACGCGCCGTGGGCCTTCAAGTGGGCCTGGGCTCCACTGGTCGATCTCATCCGAATCCGGCGCTTCGGCCCCAGCCGTACCTGGATTCTATTGAGTCAGGCCGGCATGATCGCGACATTAGCGGCAATCCTCGGCATCGATGCAGCGGCCAACACCAGTCTCCTCATCGCGATGATTACTTTCCACAACATTCTCGCTGCCACCAACGATGTAGCCATCGATGCGATGGCCGTGCGTGTACTGCCCGCTTCTGAAATGGGCACGGCCAACGGTTGCATGTTTGGTGCACAGTTCGCCGGCATTGCCCTGGGCGGAAGCGGTGCCCTCTATGCGATGGGAGTCTGGGGCTTCCGTGCGGCCCTGCTATTCCTCTTGTTTACGCTTCTCATTCTGTTTCTTGGCATCGCTCTTCCTTTGCGGGAGCCTGCCAAGAAACAGAATGAGAAGTGTAAACAAGAGGAATAGCAGGGCCGCGCGGAAGCCCCAGACTCCCATCGCATAGAGGGCACCGCTTCCGCCCAGGGCAATGCCGGCGAACTG
>JBKJUN010000698.1:0-11696 GCA_046590555.1 Bryobacter sp.
GCGTGGTAGATCGGGCTGCTTTTGCGGTAGGCTTCGGCGTCTTTCTGGGGTTCGTTCAAGATGTTTGAAGTGTATTGGTGGTTGTAGTGGGCCCAGTCTGTTACTGGCCGCAGCGCAGCACCGGCGGCGAAGGTGTCGGGGCTGGTGAAGAGGGCCATCAGGGTGATGAAGCCGCCGTAGCTGCCTCCGTAGATTCCGATCTTCTTTGGGTTTACGGCTTGGGCTGTGGCTAGCCACTTTGCTGCGTCGAGATGGTCTTCTAAATCTTTGCCTCCCATGAAGCGGTAGATGCCGGTGCGCCAGTCTCTGCCGTAGCCGGAGCTGGCTCTATAGTCGATATCCAATACTGTGTAACCGGCGGCTGAGAGGATGTGGTGGAACATGTATTCGCGGTAGTAGTTGGACCACCAGCGGTGGACGTTTTGCAGGTAGCCGGCTCCGTGGACGAAGATCACCGCCGGGCCGCCTTTGCGGGTTGTGGTGGGCTTGATCAGGTGGCCTGGGATCTTCTTGCCGTCTCTGCCCGGGATTTCTACGATCGCGGGTTCGGTCCATTTGCGAGCCAGGAATTCCGGGGACGGTGAAGTAGTGATTTGCTGGAGTTTTGCGCCAGTCTTCTTTTCGCCGATGTAGACTTCGTCGGGCTTGGTGGTGAAGCTGTAGATGTCGGCGATCCAGTTTTCGTCTCTCGATAGTACTACGTTGTGTTCGCCAGGGGCGGTGGTGATTTTGGTTCTTAGGCCGTTTGAAGGATCGAGCGAATAGAAGTGCCGCTCGTAAGGGCTGCCTTCACTGGTTGTGATGTAGAAGAGAAGCTTGTCTTTGGATTGCTCGACGCTCGTGACTTCGAAGTTGCCTGAAGTGAGCGGCTTGGGGTCGCCGCCGGCAAAGGGTTGTAGATAGAGGTGGCTGAAGCCCGAGACTTCGCTTTGGTAGAAGATCAGGTTGCCGAGAAATCCGATGCGGAAGATGCCGGGGCCGCCGATCCAGGCATCGTCATGATCGTGGGTGAGGATGCGGGCTTTGGCGGTTGCCGTGTCGAGGGCCATGCGCCAGAGGTCTTTGTTGTCGTCGGAGCGGAGCAGGAAAACGGCCTTGGTTGCGTCGTCGGATTGGACGAGGTTGAAGATGCGGGTGGACTTGGGTTTTTCGCCTAAAGCGAGGTCTACTGGCTTGGCTTCGCCGGTTTTGGTGTCGATTAGGAGTAAGCGGGACTTGCCCTGGGTGTCGCCGACTTTGGTGCGGGCGGTGAGGTCCTCTGTGTAGGCGGACTCGGTGATGTAGTTGGGGATGATGGCGGTCTTGGCGCCTTCTGGTTGTTCGTTGAGGACGGCGATGACGTGGGCGCGGTTGGCCGTGAGGCGAAGGCTTGAGGCGATGTTGCGGGCTGGGAGGTAATAGGGCTTTCTCGGGTTCTCGCGGAGACGGCGGGCGCGGGTTTCGTCCTTTAATTCTTTGCGCTGCTTGACGATGGCGAGGAGGTCTTTTTCCTCTTGCTTGAGGAATTCCTGGGCGGTGAGTTCTTTCTTGGAGTCCTTTTTGGGCTCTTCTTCGTCAGGGGAAGGCTTGCCGGTGCGGATGTCGGAGATCTGTTCGATTGAGCCGTCGGTGAGGGAGTGGATGAAGAGGTTGTTCGCGCGCTGGTAGGCGATTTCTTTTGCACCGGGGAGGAAGCGGGGTTGCGATTCGATCTCGCTGGTGGCGGTGAGGCGTTTGGTTTTGTCGGTTGCGAAATCGTAGATCCAGAGGTCGCCTGACATGGTGTACAGGCATTTGTTGCGGGCTTCGTCGTAGGTACAGTTCTCGGGTGGGGCGAGGCGGGCTTCAACTTCGGTGAGTTTGGCGAGATTGCCGCCGTCGCGGTTGACAACGTAGGTGTCGAATGGTGCGGCGATGGGGTCGGTGTGGCGTTTCCAGCTGAAGAACAGCCTTTGGCTGTCGCCAGACCAGCGGAGGCTGGTGGGGGTGTAGCCGCTGTAGCGGGGGCCCTGCATGATTGTTTCGATCGTCAGTTTGGACTGCTGTGCAGGGCTGGGCAGGCTGAGGGCAAGGATCAAAGAGATGGCAACCAGATTACGAATTTGCATCGAATTATTGTCATCGTAGCAACCTGAGGCAAGACGTTTTCTACAATAGTAAGAATGTCTTTATCGAATGAAGAGTTTTACCGCATCGCCAAGCTGCCTCCCTATGTGTTCGCCGTCGTCAATGAGATGAAGGCAAGAATGCGGGCAGACCAGCAGGATGTGGTGGACTTTGGAATGGGAAATCCCGACGGGCCGACGCCTCGCATTATTGTCAATAAGCTGATTGAAGCCGCCCGCAACCCTAAAAATCATCGCTATAGCGTGTCGAAGGGGATCCCGCAATTGCGGCTGGCCATCACCGAACGATACAAGCGGAAGTGGGGCGTTGACCTCGATCCGAATACGGAAGCGATTGCGACGATTGGGGCCAAAGAAGGTCTAGCGCATTTGATGTTTGCCGTGATTGGGCCGGGTGATATTGTGGCGTTGCCGAACCCTTGCTACCCGATCCATCAGTATGGCGTGACGATGGCCGAGGGGACTCCCTGCATTCTTCCTCTGAATAGCCCGGATGAGTTTTTGAATCGTCTTGAGCATGTTTACAAGACCGAGGTGAAGAAGCCGAAGGCGATTCTGGTTAGCTTTCCCCACAACCCGACAACGCATACGGTGGAGCTGGATTTCTTCCGTAGCGTACTGAATCTGGCGGCCAAGCATGGGACGATGGTGATCCATGATTTTGCCTATGCCGATTTTGGATTTGACGGGTATGAGCCGCCTAGCATCCTGCAGATTCCTGGTGCTACCGAGCATGCCGTGGAAATCTTTTCGATGACCAAGAGCTACAACATGGCTGGCTGGCGCGTGGGTTTTGTATTGGGTAACAAGAAGATGATTTCGGCTCTGGGCCGGATCAAGAGTTATCTCGATTACGGGAACTTTCAGCCGGTGCAGATTGCTTCGATCATCGCGCTGAGGGAGTGCGAAGAAGAGACTGTCAAGATCCGCAACATCTATCAGAAGCGTCGTGATTTGCTGGTGGGTGGTTTGAACAAGGCGGGCTGGCCGGTGGAGAAGCCGAAGGGCAGCATGTTCCTGTGGGCCCCGATTCCAGAGCGTTTCAAGGCGATGGGGTCGCTGGAGTTCACGAAACAGATGTTGGAGAAAGCGAAGGTTGCAGTGTCGCCCGGGATCGGGTTTGGTGAGTTGGGCGAAGGGCATGTTCGCTTTGCGTTTATCGAAAACAATCATCGGACAAGGCAGGCGATTGCGGGCATTAAGCAGTTCTTGAGTGCGTGATATTTCCAGAGCCAGTTGCGCTTGAAGAGATTGATCTGGACCAGATCGAGGAGTTGCTTGTGGAAGAGACACAGCGCTACCTCGATTGGTACCGGTGGGATTTCGCAGGTACGGCGCGGCTGGTGAGGCAGTTGGTTGCCACGCATAGCCTGGGTGGAGTGGCGTTGCTTGAGGGCCGGCGGGTGGTGGGGTATTCGTATTTTGTAGTGGAAGAAAACAAGGCTCTGATTGGGGATGCCTATGTTTGTGATGCACGGGCGACGGCTGAGAATGAGCGGCTGTTGATGGCCTCGACGGTAGAGGCGATCAGAAGTTTTCCGCAGGCGAAGCGGCTTGAGACGCAGCCGATGATGTTGCGATTTCCTTATTCACATCCGCGGGCGGAGCGGTATGAGCGGCGGTTTATGGAGCTGGAGTTGAGCGGGGCCAGCTGGCCGGATTCTGTTGTTGCTCCGTTGGGTTTGCGGATTGAGCCCTGGAACTGGCGTCTTGAAGAAGATGTGGCGCAGTTGATGTTTCGGGCTTACCGGGGACATATGGATGCGGATATCAATGATCAGTACCGGGCACCTGCGCGAGCTCGGGTTTATCTGTCGAATATGATTCGCTATCCGGCTTGTGGCGGTTTTAGTGCGGAGGCCTCTTATCTGGTTTGCGATAAGAACGATGGACGGTTGGTGGGGGCGCTGCTGGCGAGTGTGTCTGATGCGGAGAATGACAAGGTTGGGCATGTGGCACAGCTTTGCGTGGAGCCTGCGGCGAGGAAGCAGGGCGTGGGAAGCTTGATGATGCTAGGGGCACTATCGAAGTTTTGCGAGTTGGGGTGCGAGTATTCGACGTTGACCGTGACGGCGGAGAATCGTGGCGCGGTGCGGTTGTATGAGGCTTTAGGGTATGTCGAGCGGACACGGTTGTCTGCTTATGTTTGGCCGAGTTGGCCGGGGTAGTAGGTTTTAGCCAACAGACAATTGGCTGATTCCTGCCGAACGTTCCTCTAGTTTTGAGACTCGGTAGAGCAGGCGGTCTCGCAGGCATTTAGGCGACCATTGCTCCAAATTGCTTGCGAGCAGATTTGCTTCTGCGTTTTGACGGCTCTCGAAGTACTTGGCCAATTCAGTGCTGTGTTTGAGGTAGTAGCCAATGGCCTGATAGACATCGCGGAGGGAGAGGCTTGAGTAGTCTTGGACAATCTCTTCTGGGGTTGCGCCCCGCTGGAATGCCTTGACTACGGCGTCCAGTGTGACCCTTGTTCCGCCGACACGGTAGACACCATGTTCGTCCAAGTGCAATGCGATTTCGTCGGTTACGCTTTGCACGCTTTTATTATCACTCCGCTTCAGACTGGCAAGTTGCTAGCATTTCTTCAATGCTTTTGAAACGACTCGTATTTTTTCTTGCTGTTGTGGCTTCGGCGCAGTTTGATGTGACTGAAACTTCAATCTCTCAAATTCATGCGGCGATGAAGGCTGGCACTTTGAGTTGCCGTGCTCTGGTGGGGATGTACAAGAGGCGGATTGATGCCTATGACAAGAATGGGCCGGCGGTGAATTCTATTGTTGTTGTAAATGAAAAGATTGACGCTGAGGCGGCGGAACTGGATCGCAGGTTTGCTGCTGGCGGGCTTACCGGGTCCTTGCACTGTATCCCGATGATTGTGAAGGATAACTTTCTCACTACTGGATTGCAGAGCGCGAATGGGTCGCTCGCGTTTGCGGGCCTTGTTTCCGATAAGGATGCGTTTCAGGTTCGACGTGTGAAGGCGGCAGGGGCGCTGGTGTTGGCTAAGTCGAATATGGCTGAGTTTGCGTTTAGCCCGATGGAGACAATCAGTTCGATTCTACCGGGATATAGTCGCAATCCTTATGCATTGGACCGGGTGACAGCTGGGTCGAGCGGTGGGACGGCGGCTTCGGTTGCCGCTAGTTTTGGGGCTGTTGGTTTAGGGAGCGATACGGGGAATTCCATTCGTGGGCCTTCATCGCATCAGGCGCTGGTGGGGATTCGGTCGACGATGGGGTTGACTAGCCGGGCGGGTGTTTTCCCATTGAATCTGCTGGCTGATGTTGCCGGGCCGATGGCGCGGACGATGGAAGATGCCGTCGCTGTGTTTCAGGTGATTGTGGGGGAGGATCCCGATGACGTGGTGACGGCTGGGGCGCGGGTTGAGAACTATTCGCTGGCTTTGAAGCGGGATGGGTTGAAGAGGGCTCGTATTGGTGTGCTGCGGCAGGCTTACGAGCGGGATTCGACCGATGCGGAAGTGGTGCGGGTGTTTGAGGCGGCGCTGGAGGATTTGCGTAAGGCTGGGGCGGTGATTGTGGACCCGGCGAAGGTTGAAGGAATTGAGGGCTTGAAACGGGCTGGTAGCTGTATGGGTTTTAAATATGATTTGAACCGGTTTCTGGCTGGACTTGGCGACCGGGTGGCGGTGAAGTCTTTGGCTGAGGTGCTTAAATCGCGGAAGTATCATCCGTCGGTGCAGGTGAGGCTGGAGTCGGCTGAGACGGCGGTAGTGAATGGGCCGGAGAGTGCGGAGTGTGCGGCGGACCTTGGCTACCGGAGGGCGTTCGGTGAGGCGGTGACTTCGACGATGGATGCATTGAAGCTGGATGCTTATGTGTATCCGACCTGGAGTAATCCGCCGCGCCTGATTGGAGACTTGAATAGTGCAGGTGGCGACAACAGCCAGGTGTTCTCGCCTACTACCGGATTTCCGTCAGTGCAGGTTCCGATGGGTTACACGCGAGGCGTGTTGCCGGCGGGGTTGACCTTTTTTGGACGGGCATGGGCTGAGTCGACGCTGATTCGTCTGGGTTACGCCTATGAACAGGCGACCCGGTGGCGACATGCACCAGCGTCGACTCCGCCCTTGCGCTAGCGCAGAAGGTATTTGGGAGGGTGGCTCTATATCATTTGTTGCTTAAAAGTGACCGAATTTGAGCACTCGGCGATGGGTGGTCACCCCCAATATATGAGTGTCGAAAAAATATTCCTTTTTTTTGGAATCCAGAAACGAATGCGTTTTCAGCGACTCAATGCAACAGTAGCACCCAGTTTTTTCAATATGACTGAGTGTGAACTTTTTTCAAGGAGAAACAATGACAAAACTGACGATTTTGGCAGGATTGGCAGCGTTATCGACGCTGGCAACCGCCGCTCCATTGTGCATTTCAGGATCACTTTCAACATATGTGGGACTAGGTGCAGATGGATGCATGTTAGGTAGTAATACGGTTAGCGCATTCACGATACTCGCACCGATCACTGGAGCGACGGCGATTTCACCGAACTCCATTTCGGTATCGCCCATCAACTCCAGCACGAGTCCTGGATTGACTTTCACGACCTCCATAACCGCAGAGCGGACCCAAGTTTTCCAGCTTTTACTGATGTATGAGATCAGAGGGTTTGCATTTACCAGAGATTCGGTTACCCTTTCCAATGCCTCGTCAAGAGGCAACGGGGCGGTTACGGAAATTCAAAACTATTGCTTAGGGGCCAAGTTCGTTCCTGATCCGCCCAACCCTATCGGGACTTGTGCGGGAACGGACGGAACTCTAGTGGTGTTGAATTCGGGCTCGGACGACGCCACATTCAGTCCTGTCAACTTGATCGCAGTTCTGCACGACCTGACAATTGATGGCGGGCGAAATGGCTCTGCCACCGGAGCTACAGTTACCGATCAATTTACCGCTCGTGCAGCCCCACCTTCGGAAATCGTCCCGGAGCCCTCGGCCATTATGCTCATGGGCTCAGGCCTTGGACTGGGCATCCTGGCTAAAAAATCATTTAAGAAAGCGAAGAAGTAATATGTACAAATACCGACCAATTATCGCCGCCACTATGGCCGCGATGATGATGACTCCCGCGAGTTTTGGCGCTAGCCACCGCGAAGCTCCCATCACTGCCCTCGATCACAAAGCAGACATTACCGACCTCTTTGCATTTGTCAGTTATGACAATTCAGATAAGGTCACAATGATTCTGAACGTCGACCCACTTCTTGAGCCGTCCAATGGGCCAAATTACTTTCCTTTCGATCCGGATATTCTGTATGCGATTCGCGTGGATAACAACAACGACGCGGTGGAAGACATCGTGTTTGAAGTTCGCTTCCGAACGGAAATTCGGGCACCGGGACTCTTTACCGGTTTTGCAGGTAAAGATTCGGGCGTGAACGCTCCGGCCAATGCGCCGCTTCCAGCCCTTCCCAATCCGATTATTCCCCCGGCAATCACGGCGCTCGATGGGCCTGGCTCAGCGGGTTTGAGCTTGCGGCAGACTTATACTGTGACGATGGTCAAGGGCAATACACGAACTGACCTCGTTAACAGCAACGGCGGAAGCTTTTTTGCCGTACCGAGTAATGTCGGTCCGCGAACGATGCCTAACTATCCCGCACTCGCCGCGCAAGGCATTTACAATTCTACAAATGGAATTCGCACCTTCGCCGGTACCGTCGACGATCCTTTTTATATCGACGTAGGAGCGGCATTCGATACGTTTAACTTAAGAGCAGGTGCCGGTGGCGGAGTACTTAGCCCCGCCCAGGATTTGGCTGACGGAATCAATACTGCGGCCGACGCTATTTCGGGCTTTAACGTGAATACGATCGCGATTGAAGTACCGATCGCCATGTTAACGCGCACGGGTACCAAGGTAGCGGCGACCGACGCGGCAGCCACGATTGGCGTGTTCGGAACGACTTCTCGCCAGCGGGTGCTGGTTCGAAGGGCGCCACTGACTTCTGCCGCTTCGGGATCGTTTTCGCAAGTTCAGAGAATGGGGAACGCGTTGTTCAACGAATTGATTATTGGCACGGGCTTCAAAGACACGTGGAGTATGAGTCAGCCATCGGCAGACGCACAGTTCGCGAGCTTTGCGCTCGATCCATTGATCGCCAGAGTATTGAACGCGCTATTCCTATTCCCAATTCCTCCTCCTCAACGGACGGACTTATTGCTCCTTGTGCAATATGCCTTCCCGATCGCGGCTGCCGGCACTCCGGCGGGACCGGTGGCGGATTTGCTCAGGCTAAATACTGGCGTGCCTCCGACTGCGGCCGGCAACCGTCGCAGGTTGGGTGTAATCGTAGGCGATAACGCCGGGTATCCCAATGGACGTCGTGTCTCTGACGACGTAACCGACATTTCGCTTCGCGTCGTTGCCGGAGTTTTGGTTGCCGGATTCAACGTGGCGCCGAACAAACAGCTTGGCGATGGCGTAAACACAAACGACAAACCATACCAGGAAACGTTTCCGTATGTCGCGTTCGCTAATAGCGGTCGAGATAGACGTCACATCGATCCAGGCGAGACAGGCTGTGGCGGCGGAACCTGTCCTATACAGTAGTCAGTTCAAGGGCCCGGCACATATTGTGGTGGGCCCATTCTCTTGTCTAGAAAGGATTTCATGAAGATTTGGATAATTATATTGAGTGCGGTTGCATTGTATGGTCAGTCTTTTGTAACCCCGGCGCAGAAGCAGATCGCGCTTGCAGAGACGGAAATTGCGAAGGAGCCAAAACGTGCCTCTGGATACAACCGGCTAGCGGTGGCCTACGCAAGACGGGCCCGCGAGACATCCGACACCAGTTTTTACGATAAGGGACAAGAAGCGCTCAAAAAATCGTTTGAGATTGAACCCGATAATCTGGAAGCCCGCAAAACGACGGCATGGCTCGCGATGGGGAAGCACGACTTCAGCCTTGCACTGGAAATTGCCAAGAAATTGAACGCAAAAAACCCAGACGATGTTTCCATCTACGGCATTTTGGCCGATGCGAATGTGGAGTTGGGTAATTACGACGCCGCTGAAAAAGCGGTGCAAACGATGTTAAATCTCCGACCGGCTACCGTGGTGAGTCTAAGCCGTGCGTCTTACCTCAGAGAGCTTTTTGGGGATTTGGACGGGGCGATCGACCTCATGTCGAAGGCTTGTGAAATGGCGGGATACGATGAGCGCGAAGATCGAGCCTGGATGTTGACACAAGTGGCTCAACTTGAACGTAAAAGAGGGAATCGAGTGGAAGCCGAGAGAGTAATTCGGGAAGCGTTGCAGCTTTTTCCCGGATATCATTACGCTCTTGGAGCGCTGTCGAGAATCATGATCGATGCCGGCAAATTCGAAGAGGCTGTGGTTTTGGAGAGAGAACGCTTTGGTGCGGCGCCTCATGCGGAGAATGGCTTTGCCCTTGCAGTAGCTCAACACAAGGCTGGGCACCTGGAGGAGTCGAAAAAGTCGTTCCAAAGTTTTGAATTGAACTCACTCAAAGAAACAGAGTCAAGGGACAACAGCAACCATGAGTTGATTTTTTATTATGCGGATTACGCGGACCAGCCTGAGAAGGCGCTGGAAGTTGCCAAGCGCGAAGTGTTGCGGCGCAGCGACGTTCACACACTCGACGCTTATGCTTGGGCACTGCATGTCAACGGCAAGCATGAAGAGGCTTCAAAGCAAATAAAGAGAGCACTTGCGGTGGGCGTGAAGGATCCCGATATTCTTGCGCACGCCCGATCCATTGCCGAGAAAGTGACTCGCTAGCATTTAGCGCAAAAGGTATTTGGGAGGGTCGATCTTGTAGTTGCGGGCTGCGACGGAAAGCTTGACGCCGGCCATACCGTAGTTGCCGAAGGTCATAGCGCTGGCGAGCTTTGGGTTGGCCTTGACGATGAAGTGCTGGCCGAGGAGGATGCCGCCGACCATGCCGGCTTTGACGCCGAGGCCCTTGGCCCCGAAGGTGCCGTTAGAGGAACGAAGAAAGCCGTTGGCTTCATTCTTGCCCCAGGAGGAGTGTACGTCGGCGAAGCTTGCAGCGGTGAGGGCGAGGGCGCTCCACATCCAGCGCTTCTGTGCCTTCTGTTGGATGGTGGCTTCTTCCTTGAGGTTGCGGGGATGATCGACTACTTCAGCAAAGCTCAGGTTGGCAGTGAGGGTGGCGAATACGGTAAGCACCAGTAAGTTGCGCATGGGTGTGTTAACACTCCTTCTGTTGTATTTTGAGCCGCCGGGCCGTCTTGGCTTCGGTCAAAGGCTCGATTCCAATAGTCGTTTGTTTCGATGTTTTTTGACATGTAACTTAGCGGGCTTTGGTACCGCATTCGAAGTCCTCTCCCATTGGAGGTATTGCTGGGGTGCCTTAACCCTGACCACTGTTGGGTAGACTAGCCGCTTATGACACGCTCATATGTCTTTGCATGTTTGGCAGTGATGCCCTTTGTTTTGATGGGCCAGACGGCCTTAGCACCTACCGAGTCTGGCGTGCGGCAAGGTAGGCTTTTAGTCACAAATGCGCTGGTTGTCGATGGGTCTGGTACGCCGGCAAATGGGCCGCGGACGATCGTAATCGAAGGGAACCGGATTGTTTCGGTGACGCCTGGGCCGGGCCGACCGGTGGCTGGAGACAAAGTGATCGATGCCAAAGGCAAATATGTGTTGCCAGGGTTGATCAATGTGCATGCGCATATCCAGGATGAGCGGGCGGGTTGGCCGATGCGGCAGGAGTATCAGTTTGGGGTTTGGCTGGCGTCGGGGATTACCAGCGTGCGGGATGTAGGGTCGAATTTCGAGAAGTCGAAGGCGCTGCGGGAACAGTCGCAGAAGAACAGCATTGCTGCGCCTCGTTTATTTTTGTATGCGGTGCTGGGGATGAACCCTGCTCCGACTGAGGCGAATGAGGCCGCGATCCGGGCGCGGGTGCGCCAGATCAAAGACAGTGGCGCCGATGGCTTGAAGTTCTTTGATATCTCGGATTGGGCGATGAGCGTGATGCAGGACGAGGCACACAGGCAGGGGCTTAGGACTGCGCACCACGCGGCGGTGGCTGAGACCAACGCATGGCATGACATCAAATACGGTACGACTTCGATTGAGCACTGGTATGGCATACCCGATGCGGCGTTGAAGGATGGAGTACAGAACTTTCCCGGCTCCTTCAACCATCAGTACGAAGTGGATCGCTTTCGTTATGCGGGCCACCTGTTTCGGCAGACCGACCCGGTTAAATTGGGGCAGGTACTGGATGGCATGGTGAAGGCGCAGGTGGCGTGGAGCCCGACGCTGAATATCTATGAGGCGGCGCGCGATTTACTGCGATATCAGACACAGCATTTCTTTAAGGAGTACTTGCATCCGGCGCTGGAGAAGTTCTTCGCCCCGGACCCCAATAATCACGGGAGCTTCTTCTTGAATTGGACGAGTACGGATGAGGCAGAGTGGCGGATGAATTACCGGTTGTGGATGGATGCTGTGCGGGACTTTGGACGTCGCGGCGGGGTGATCGGGATTGGCGAGGATGCCGGGTTTATTTACAACCTGTTTGGGTTCGGGTTTATTCGCTCGATGGAGTTGCACCAGGAGGCGGGCTTTCAT
>JBKJUN010001058.1:0-2283 GCA_046590555.1 Bryobacter sp.
GCAAGAAGGTGCCGGTCGGGGAGGCCAAGCCGTTGACTACGAGAGAGGTCTCATAGTCGCCGTTGGGAAGGTCTGGCACCAGAAATACTACTTGGTGTAGACCGGGAAAGCCGGTTAGGCCGGAGTATGCGGGGGTGACCGAGACCGTTTGGCCGTTCGATCCTCGCAAGCGCACTTCGGAAACGTTGGTGATGGGGTAGCCTCCGGCGCGCGCTGGAGGAATCTGTCCCGCCGGAACCATGGGCATGGTTGGGCCCAGGCCCGTGCCGTAGAGCACGACGAACTCGCCGGGCTTGGCGGGGCGCAGGGCTAAACCCTGGAGTGTGCCGTTGGTTCCAAAGAGATCTGCCGGGGCGATATAAGCGGAGCCGTCGTTGGCGGTCGAGGCAAGGTATTTGCTGTCTTGCGGAGTAAAACGAAATACGGCTGGGTTGATGCGGCGCGCCTGCGTGGAGACCACGGCGCTGCGTTGGGTTCCATTTTCAACTACAACAGTGACCGGGCCATCCGGCAGATTGTCGGGTGCCATTGCGTTGATTTGGCCAAAGCTGGTGAAGACCACAAAGGCTTCCTGGTCGTTAACCAGAACACGAACGTTGTTGAGCCGCCTGGGGGCGACGTTGTTGACAAAGGACTGACCCCAATCACCG
This sequence comes from Bryobacter sp., assembly GCA_046590555.1. Classification (GTDB taxonomy): domain Bacteria; phylum Acidobacteriota; class Terriglobia; order Bryobacterales; family Bryobacteraceae; genus Bryobacter. The sequence goes on from JBKJUN010001058.1 coordinate 651, forward strand.
AAATCGTTGGACAAGTCGCTTCCAAATACCGTGAAGAAGCTGGCCGGGGAAATGGCGTTAGCCGCCGAAAAAGAGGCGCTGTTTACAATCCCCGAGCTCTGGAAGCCGGGAGGCGGCAGCCCGATGATGGAGGTGAACGGCGAGGCGGCGATGCTGGTGACCTGTGCCGCGGTAAGTGCGCCGGAGTAGACGCGGAAGAGGGCTACTTTAGCGGGAGTCCACTCAAAAGTCCAATGGCAGAGTAGAAGGTTGATCAGCTGCTCGGGGTTGGTAGTGGTGTTAAATATACCCGCCGGGGCATCGCCGCGAAAGCCCACCTGTTTCCCATTTAGATACAAGGTCAAGCCGGCGGCGCTACGGGTGGCGACGATGTGGAAGTAAACACCGCCTTCGATTCTATCGGTGGTATTGGCGGAGACATTGGAATAAACCGGAGTGCCGCTGGGCTGCAGATACATTCCTTCGCTTTGTCGGCGGTTTGTGATGTCGAGAATGCGGCGCCAGCCAGTGTTCAAGCCAAGATTGATGACTAACTCGAACGAATAGGAATCGCGTGGGAAGCGGTCCTTGCCTTGGTATGTGAGTCCGCCTTGAGCGGAGAGGGGTTCTACAGCGCCAGCCACGCTGTAGACCCTACGGGTCTGACCGAATACGGTATCAGTTACAAATTGGCTGTTGCCGCTGGGGTTGACGGCAATTAGAGGCTTGCTATCGGCGCGGAGCGGATTGAGGTTGTCTTGGAAGAAATAAGCGGCTACTTGGACGGCGTTTTGCGCCTGTGCCAGGGAGGCCGTTAGGAGAATTACGAGGGACAGTGTAATACGCACAGGACACATGATAACCCGGATTGGTCCTAAGCTTTGCTGCTGAGAGGGCTGGACTCGCTCGTACGACACTCGAACGCGGACGACGTTGGTTAGTCAATCATTCAAATGTGCCCGATGGGGAGCGTAGGTTAGGAGTTCGACACCATAGCGAAGCTTTCCCATCGCGAAGTTCAGCCATGGTAGCGACGCTCACATACACCTGGTCAAGCGGCAGACTTTCAATGAACGAGATAAGTTTGGGCTCCGGCCTTTGCCAACGCAATTCAGAGAGGATGTTGGTATCGAGCATCCAAGCCATCAGAGCGAAACGTCTCTCACGGACATGGGGCCACGGGAAGGTTCGATGTCAATCTCTGGATGGGGAGAGCTTGCATTGCGGCGATCTACGCTGCGCCCGTGCGGGAATCCGGCGCTGAGGAGCGGAGCGCTTGAAGAATGACGTCTTCCGCGCTCGAAAATGCGCCACTTTTCAGGCGCTGCAAAATCAAGGCTTGAAGTTCGGGACTGCTGATTTCAATCGTCATTGTTTAGGCGTCTTTTGGTTCTAAGGTCCTAAGAGTAACGGTTCGGAGAAGATAGCCGCCAGCACGGGACTTGGCCGATTCATTTGGTAGCCATTGGTGCCAGCCTGTTATGAGGGTGGCGGCGCAGTAGGGACGATCATCGCTAACCGCCCCGCCGCGCACAGCCGTACGGGCACTAATCACGCATATGGCACCTACCTTAAATTCTGGCGTCAAAGCGAATTTTGGATCCCCGCGCTGACGCACGGGGCTGGAGCGGGGTACGAACCTCGCCGACCAATG
>JBKJUN010000128.1:0-5887 GCA_046590555.1 Bryobacter sp.
CTACCCTCGGCATTCGGGTGTGGCAAGCTGGCAGGCGGCATTTGGGGATGGATGGATTGCTCGTAGTCGACTGGGGGCTTTGGAGCGGTTTGGGCGCTCGCCTTATGCGGTTTGGGATGTGTATGCGAGCTGGCAGAAGCACCGGGTGCGCCCGTACTTGCAGTTGGCTAATTTGACGTCGACAAGGTATGAGGAATTTGTAGGGATCCGGATGCCAGGACGGAGTTTCGTCGCTGGGGTTGAAATTCGGAGGTAGAGGAAGGAAATGGCTGGGAGACAGGGATTCGAACCCCGATAAGCAGAGTCAGAGTCTGCTGTCCTACCGTTGAACGATCTCCCAGCGTCAGGACCCTTCTAGAATACCAAAGCTATTTGCGAGTTGGAAAGCGTTGGTAAAAAGTCTCTCGACTGGCGTCGGGCACCTTGTTGATCGTGAGGTTCTCAAACCAGTATTGGCCGCTCTTGGCGGCGGTAATGATGTCGAGGTCGCCGTCGGCGTCGAGATCCTTTACGATTAGCTGCATGCCGGGGCTGGCGGGGGAATTCATGGCCAGGGTGTGGCGGGTGAAGTTGACGCTCGGGCCGGGGGTGAATTTGTAGTAGTGGAAGGCGAGAGGCTCAAAGGCACCGGGGTCTTTCTCGTTGTGGGCGCGGTAGCGTTTGCCGGCGAGGAGTTCGGGTTTGCCGTCACCGTCGAGGTCGGCTAGTGCGACCGTGTGGACTTGAGAGAAAGACTCGTCGATAGTGTGGCGTTGCCATTGGCCCTTCGGCTTTTGTTCAAGCCAGTAGAGGCCGAAGGCGTGGCCGCGGCCATAGATGATGTCGGCTTTGCCGTCGCCGTTGACATCTTTGACGATCATCTCGATCGAGGCATCGTGGAGTTCGAAGTCGGGATGGTAATCCCACTGGTCCTTTTGCCAATCGAGTTGGCGGAACCAGCCGCGTTCGGTGACGATGTCGCCTTTGCCGTCGCCGTCGATATCGCCGAAGCCTATGCCGTGGCCATTGCCTTCACCGTTTGGCCGGATGGCGTGGACTTCGAATTGGCCAGCCTTGGTGATGCGGATCCAGAAGAAGGCTTGGCGACTGTAGTTGGATACGAGGAGATCGCGGATGCCGTCGACGTCGGCCATGGCGAGGCCTTCGGTGTCTTTGGATGAGGCGATCTTGCGCTTGGGCCAGATGGGGCCGATCTTCTTTGGGTTCTCGTAGTAGAAGATGCCGTCTTCTTGCCAGCCAGCCGAGAGGATGTCTTCGTAGCCGTCGCCATTGACATCGACAGCAAACTCGCCGCAGTTGATGACGTATTCGTTGGTGAAACCGACTTCGCGAAAGCGATGGGGCTTCCAGTCTGGGGCCTGATACCAGAAGGCACCGCTGACAACATCTTGACGGCCATCACGGTCGACGTCGAAGACGCTGACGCCCTCACTGAGATCGCGGGCGATTTCGTGCAGCAGGAAGCGGGGCTCGGTTTGAGCCATAGCTACTGCAAGGATGAGACTACAGCTTGCTAACGACCAGATTTTTTTCATAGACAGACCGGAAGGCTGCGCCACTTCGTTCGACCGCCCACTCTTCAAGAGCATAATCTTTGCCTTCTTCGGCTTCAAGGGTGAGGATCACTTCGTCACCTCGGATTTCGCAACGGGCGAGCCGGACGTGCTGGTCGCGGCTGCGATCAAGGGCGTCGGCGATGCGAACGAAGGGCACGAGTAGTTCGAGGGCCCGGCGCTGTGATGCAGAGAGGACCGATAGCTCGGCGTGGCGGTTGGCCGGGGTGCTCTTGCGATGGAAGCGGCAGAGAAGGGCTATGAGCTGCTTCTCGTCTTCGGTGAAGCCGGGGAGGTCAGAGTGCTTTACGAGGTAGTGGGAATGTTTATGGTGGCCGGTGTCGCTGACATAATGGCCGACGTCGAGGAGGTGGCAGGCGGCTTCGAGGAGGCGCGCGTAGGCGGGGTCGAGGCGGTGCAGGGGACGAAGACGGTCGAAGAGTTCTACGGCGAAGGCGGCAGTGACTTTGGCGTGGGCGAGGGAGATGCCGTAGCGCTTGGCCAGCGTCTCTACAGTGCGGCGGAGCTCGTCGGGGAGTTTGCCGCTGCGGCGGGATTGGTCGCCTCTGGTGTTGAGATCGGCGATGATGCCTTCGCGGACTCCGGCGTTTGAGTAGTAGAGTGCTTGCAGGTCAAAGCGCTCCATCGCTCGCAGGAAAACGGCGACACCGGCGACGATGATTTCGGCGCGGCGTGGGCCGATGCCGGTCATGGTACGGCGGCGGTCGATGGGTATTTCGATCAGCTCGCGGTAGAGCTTGCGGACTTGCTCTTGAGTGGCCATCTGCTGGTTGGCTATAGTGCGCTCGTTACGGGAGATGCCGTTGACAGCGCAGACAATGGCTGCGGCGCTGGCGGAGGTGGCGATGCCCCGTACGAAGGCCTGGCGACCGAGACGGCGAACGACTAGCTCGAGCTTCTCGTCGATAAATTTCTGGAGGCGGAGAATCTGATCGCGGCGGGGCGGGTCTTTGTCGAGGAAGACTTCTTTGAGGCGGACGGCACCGAGGGGGCGCGAGTAGCCTTCTACCATCGCCCCGGATTGCATGAGAACGAATTCGGCACTGCCACCGCCGACGTCGATGATCAGGACAGGTTCGTCGTTTTGAGGCCAGTTGGCGTTGACGCCAAGGCCGATCAGCCGGGCTTCTTCGACGCCGCTAATGATCTCGATGGGTGCGCCGAGGGCCGCAGTGGCGCGGTGGAGGAAGTCCGCCTGATTGCTTGCGTCACGGGTGGCGCTGGTAGCGACTGTGCGCATGGTTGCGCCGCCGTGAGCAGCTACGATGCCTCGGAAGCGGGTGAGTACTTCTTCGGTGAGGCGGATGGCGTTTTCGTCGAGGATGCCACGGGTAAAAACGCTTTCGCCGAGACGGGTAACCTGGCGGTCTTCGGCCAGCCGCGTCAATTGCCCTTGCGCATCGACATCAGCGACAAGCAGCCGCATGGAGTTGCTGCCGATATCGACAGCAGCGTATCTGCCCATACGGGCTAGTATCCCGCTACTTTGTCCACCACCGCGAGGAGCGGTTCGCCTAAAGCGTAGCGGCGGATGTTTTCAGCGAAGTGCGCGACCAGACGTTCTTGCCGCTCAACTCCCCAACCGGAAGTATGCGGAGTCATGACGACGTTGTTGCATTCGAAGATCGGATGGTTCGCCGGGATTGGCTCCATGGGGAAGACGTCGAGGCCGGCGCCACGGAGGTGGCCTTCTTTTAAGACCTTGACGAGAGCCATGTCGTCGAAGAGTTTGCCGCGGGACATGGCGATGAAGATCGCGCCTTTCTTCATGGAGCGGAAGATGGCTTCGTTGAACATGCCTTCGGTCTTAGCCGTGTGGGGTGCGGCACTGACGAGTACGTCGACTTGTTTGGCCATCTCGGGGAACCAGGCTGGCTCGCGGAGGATGTCGACGAAGTCGGGCTTGGGCATAGGCTTGGCGTCAGTGGCCCAGACTTTCATGCCGAAGCCGTAGTGGGCGCGCTTGGCGATTTCTGTGCCGATGCCACCCATACCGACGATGCCCATGGTGCGGCCGGCGAGTTCAATGTGGTCTGGCGATTTGACGGTGCCGATGGGGTCCCACTGCTTCTTGTAGAACTGGGGCATGTAGTAGGTGCTGATGCCGCGTGAGATCGAGAGGAGCAGGCCCATTGCGGTTTCGGCGATGGCGGGGGCAAAGACACGGGCCATGTTAGTGACTGTGATAGGTGAGGCAAGGACTTTCTTGTCAAAGCCTTCCATGCCTGCGCCGCCAGCCTGTATCCACTTGAGTTTGGGAGCGTAGTCGAGGTCTGCTGCGCCGATGCCGCCGAAGAGGACTTCAGCCTGGGGCAGCTTGGCGCGCATTTCCTGACGGCTGCTGGCCTTGATGATTTCCACTTTGCGGCCTTTGACAGCGTTTACGAAGCTGGCGATTTCTTTTTCATCAAAATCCTGCATGAGGAGAATGCGCAGCGGCTCTGAGCTCTGGGCGCGCAAGCCTTGCCCGAGCGCCAATACCGCAGGACCGGCAATCAGGGCACGACGCGAAATTGATTTAGGAATTTGAGTGGACATGGGTTGAGAATATCACTATGCCAAATGAACTCAAGCGTCATCTTTCGTGGCTGGACGCCGTCAGCGTGGTTGTGGGAATTGTGATCGGGGCGGGTATCTTCGTGACGCCTCAAGAACTGGCTCGATTGCTGCCATCGACGAACGCGATGATGCTGGCGTGGCTGGTGTCGGGGACGCTGGTGTTTTGCGGTGCACTGGCATTTGCCGAGCTGAGTACGATGATGCCTTCTACTGGTGGGCTCTACATATATCTGCGTGAGGCCTTTGGGCCGGCGGTGGCTTTCTCGAGCGGGTGGGTGCATCTGTTTGCGCTGTTCTCTGGGGCTACAGCGTTTGTGGCTTCGGGCTTTGCCCGTTATCTAAATGCGCTGGTGCCGGTGGACGCTGCAATGCAGGTGCCAATTACGATTGCGTTGATCATTACTATCGCGGTGCTTGGGGCTGTGTCTACGCCGGCTGCTGTGCTGCTTCAGAACGTCACGAACTTCGCGAAGATCTTTGCTCTGCTCGCGCTGATTGGGCTTTCGTTTTTTGCTCCGGCTGCGGCGGCTTCAGCGCCTGTCGATATCCCGGTGGCGTCGTTCGGTGCAGCGCTGGCTTCTTGCTTCTTTTGTTATGAGGGGTGGAGCTATGCGGGGTTTGTAGCTGGGGAGATGAAGAACCCGAAGCGGGATTTGCCTCGGGCCTTTGCGATCAGCTTTGTTGTTGTGGTGGCGCTTTATCTGATGGTGAACTTGGCTTATGTGCGGGTGTTGACGATTGGGGAGTTGCAGGCAAGCGGGCAGGTGGGTGCCGATGTAGCGGGCCGGGTGGTGGGGCCGATTGGGGCGAAGTTGTTGGCGGTGGTGATTCTGCTTGCAATTGTTGGGACAGTGAATGGGCTTACGATGACGGCTTCGCGGATGTATTATGCGCAGTCGCTCGATGGGTTGTTTCTGCCGGGACTCGATACGATTCATCCCAAGTTTGGAACGCCGCTGGCGGCGATTGCGGCTCATGCGATTGTTTCGAGCTTGCTTGTGTTGTTCTCGTCGAGCCTGGGCTTTGTATTGACGCTGGCGATTAGCGCGGCCTGGCTCTACTACGCAATCGCGGTGGTGGGCCTGATGCGATTGCGTAGCGTGCAGCCGGATCGCGAGCGGCCTTACAAGATGTGGGGATATCCCGTGACACCTTTGCTCTTTCTGGTCGGAACGGCGGGGTTTCTCGCAAGTTTGATGTCGCAGAGCCCGAAACCGGCACTCTGTGTGCTGGTGATTATGGCGGCGAGCTTTCCAATCCATGCCTTCGTAGGAAGATCAAAGAGTGCATGACCCGTTGTTGAAGTGGCGAGAAGAGTTTCCGACGCTCGCCCATACCGTCCATATGATCAGCCATTCGCTGGGAGCAATGCCTCGCAAGACGCGAGAGCGGCTTACGCAGTTTGCCGATGAATGGACCAACCGGTCGATTCGCGCGTGGAGCGAAGGCTGGTGGGATATGCCGATTACGGTTGGGGATCTCATAGGCGAGATCATCGATGCGCCCAAGCGCAGTGTGGTGATGCATCAGAATGTTTCGATCTGCCAGCAGGTGATTCTGAGTGCGCTGGACTGGAGTGGGAAGCGGAACAAGCTGGTGACGGAGACTTTGAACTTTCCTTCAAATCACTACATCTTTCATCATTGGCCTCGTTATGGGGCGCGGGTGGTGGAAGTGGATTCCGATGATGGGCGCACTGTGCCGCTTGAGAAATTGCTGGCGGCGATCGATGAAGAGACGCTGCTGGTGACGGT
>JBKJUN010000335.1:0-5534 GCA_046590555.1 Bryobacter sp.
CGATGGCTTGGCTCTCGCTGCCGGCGGGGATTGAGGCGGCTCTCGTTTTGATGCTCCAACTCTGGATCACAGGAATGCTGCATGAGGACGGGTTGGCCGACATTGCAGACGGTGTCAGAGCAGGAAGAACCCGCGAGAAGATTTTCGAGATTATCAAGGACAGCCGGGTAGGGAGCTTTGGGGCATCGGCCCTGTGTGTGGGTTTGTTATTGCGATGGCAGGGTCTCGAGGCGGTTGGGAACAACTTCACGTCACCGTGGCAGGTGATGGGAGTGGTGGCAGCGAGTGAGGGCCTGTCGCGCTGCGCGATCCTCTGGCTGGGGATGGTGACGCCTGCGGCCAAGCCGGGCATGGGCGCGTATCTGAGCGAGAACCGTAGTGCTTTTACACTATTGGCTTCTATCGTCTGGGCGGCTATCTTCTTGGGAATGGCTAGTTTGCAGTTGATTCCATGGGTGCTGGGGGGCCTTGTTCTGTTGGTGCTGCTGGCACGCCATTACTTTATGCTTCGGCTGGGAGGTGTAGTAGGCGACTGCTTTGGAGCGCTACAACAAGCTAGTGTGATTTATTGTCTGGTAGTTTTTGCATGGCCGAAGTAGTGCTGATCCGGCATGGAGAACCGACACTTAGTGGTGTCTTTTTGGGTTCGACTGATCCTGGATTGAGCGATGCTGGGCGCAGTCAGGCAAAGGCGCTGAGTATTGATCTTAAATGGCCGGTTTATACGAGCTCTATGCGTAGGGCAGCAGAAACAGCGGAGGCGATTGGATTGAAGTATGAAGCGGTAGATGGCTTTCGAGAAATTGATTATGGCCCTTGGGAAGGCTTGAGTTGGGCTGAGATCGAAGCACGCTTCCCTGTCGAGGCGCAACGGAAGCTAGAGGACTGGCTGGGATATTCCATCGAAGAGGCAGAGGCGTGGAGTGCTTTTCGCTCTCGCGTTTCAGCGGCACTGGCTGGGTGTGCCAAGCCGTGCATCATTATTGCCCACCTGGGCGTCAACTCGGTGATCCGCCAATTGCTGACTGGCGAGCCAGAACTTGAGTTTCAGCAGGGCTATTGTGAGATTGTGAAATTGAACTCGTGAAACAAGAATTGCTGAATGAAATCGCGGCGCAATGGAATTCGCGCACCAAACCGCAGGGAAGCCTGGGGCGGCTGGAAGAACTTGCTCAGGATTACTGCGTGATTCGAGGACTCGCTCAAGCCAGAATCGAGAAGATGGGTCTCTATCTTTATGCCGGCGATCATGGCATCACAGATGAGGGCATCAGCCTTTATCCAAAGGCAGTAACAAGGCAGATGCTTGACAACTTTGAAGCTGGTGGAGCCGCAGTGAACGTGCTGGCAAGGCAACACGGGGTTGAAGTCAAAGTGATTGACGCAGGCGTCGGTGAGGGGACAAAGAATTTCGCCCAGGTGCCAGCGATGTCTGAAGAAGAATGCGCTGAACGCTTATTGGCAGGCCGGGTGGATGCGCGCGAGGCAGCAGGGCGGTATGAGCTGGTAGGCGTGGGGGAGATGGGGATCGGCAACACCACTTCGGCAGCGGCGATTTTGGCTTCGATTGGTGGATACACCGCTGCGGAAGTCACGGGTCGCGGAACAGGTCTCGATGATGAAGGGGTTCGACATAAAGCTCAAGTCATTGATGCGGCCCTCGAAAAACACGCACTACAGGGTGCCCCAGCGCTTCAGGTACTTCAGACAGTGGGTGGCTTTGAGATTGCCCGGATGGCAGGATTTCTGATGGAAGCGGGAAGGCTGAAGCTGCCCGTTATGATGGATGGCTTTATCACCTGCGCGGCCGCGCTAGTGGCTGTCAAGATGGAACCGGCCACGCGGGAGGTTTTGTTCTTTTCGCACCGCTCAGCCGAGCGTGGTCACGGTCGTATGCTCGAAGAGTTGGATGGCGATCCGATCCTGGATCTGGGGATGCGATTGGGAGAAGGCAGTGGTGCCATCCTCGGAATGCATCTATTGAAGTGTGCGATGAATCTTTATCACGACATGGCAAGTTTCGAATCTGCCAGCGTTAGCCGGAGTGAAGTATGAGATCTTTTCTAATCTTATTGATTGCCTCGATCGCATTTGCGCAGGATGCGCGTCTCGAAGCACTGCGCAATCTGGGCAAAGCTTTCTATGAGAACCCGACGACGCAGAAAGAAGCAGCGGCGACACTTAAACAGGCCTACGACCTGGCACCGAAGTCATCGCGAGAACGCTTGAATTATGGGCTCGGGCTGCTGCGAGCCGGGCGTGCGCAGGAAGCGATTGTCGAACTGCTTGCAGTGCAAAAAGAGAAGCCCGAGCTGCCGCATACCTGGTTTACGCTGGGCATCGAATACAAGAAGCAGGGCGAGACGCAGAAGGCGCTCGACCAGCTGCGTGGAGCAGTAAAGCTGGACCCGAAAGAGCCGATCCTTCATTACAATGTTGGCGTATTGTACAAGCAACTGGGCAATCCTGCTGGAGCTACGACCGCATTTGAACAGGCAGCAAAGCTCGATCAGAACCTTGCGGCTGCGCACTTTCAGCTCTTCAATATGTACCGTCAGGCCAACCGCGCGAATGAAGCCAAGCAACAGTTGGAACTCTTTCAGGCATTGAAGAAACAGACCGAGGGTGCTGCTGTACCAGAGGATGTCGACTGGTCGCAGTATTCAGAAATCTACGACCCGAAGCCTGCGGCACCACCACGCGACAAGACTCTATTGAAGTGGCAGGAAAGAAAGCTGGCCGACAACTGGACCGGCGCGATCAGCTTTGGGGATAAGGCAGTCTACTGGGATGGTCAGGGCCTGAGCATCGGAGGCAAACGCATCGCAAGCGTAAGCGGAGTGCGAAGTGTGGCTGCTGGTGACTACGACAACGACGGCTTAATGGATCTCTGTGTCATCGGCGAAGAGATGCCACTGCTGCTGCACAACACAGCGGCAGGCTGGAAGCAGGTTCCACTGCCGGCACGCGGGAAATTCAATCAGTGCGTGTGGATGGATTACGACCACGATTATGACCTTGATCTCTTTGTTCTTGGCGAACAGCAACTGCTCTTGCGTAACCAGGGTGCGGCTGGCTTTGTCGATCAGAGTAAGGACTTTCCGTTTGCCCCAGGTGTGGCCATTGATGCTGTCGCGACGCGGGTAATTCCGGATACGCGTGGCTTTGATCTGGTGGTGAGCTACGCTGCTGGGGGTGGAATGCTCTACCGGGATCTTCTGCTCGGAAAGTATGCTCGTGAGGCGTTACCAGTATTGCCGGCAGGTGCGAAATACCTGAGCACGGGCGATGTCGATCAGGACAGTAAGCTCGACCTCGTCTATAGTCTCGGCGAACAAGTGGCCTGGATCTCAGGGATGGAGAAGACCATGCCTGTAGCCGGTCTGAAGGGCCAAGCAGTGATCGCTGACCTGCGCAACGATGGCCGCTTTGACATCGTGAGCGGGGCAGTAGCGATCGATCTAAATGCCGATGGCAAGACCGACGTCGTGGAATTGAAGCCAAGCGGTTGGGTAGAGAAACTGAATATCACTCCGGTATTGAATCGCGTCTTGAAGGTGACGCTTGAAGGTGTCAAGAATGTTCGCACCGCACCTGGCTCAGAGATTGAACTGCGGGTTGGTGGCCTGTATCAGAAGAAGCTGTATGACGGCTTCCCAATCCGTTTTGGAGTTGGCAAAGCAACTCAAGTAGAGGTGGTACGCATCACCTGGCCGAATGGGCTGATTCAGAACGAAATGAAGCAAGCGGTTGCAACACCGTGGCGCTACAAAGAGGCCCAACGCCTCTCGGGGTCCTGTCCGATTGTCTGGACCTACAACGGTGAAGGCTTCGAATACATCACTGACGTATTGGGCGTGGCACCGCTTGGAGCCAGTGCCGGGGATGGAACCTTTTTTGCCGCAGACCATGATGAATATGTCGCAATTGCCGGCGATCAATTGAAGCCAAACGCCAGTGGACGGCTTGAGGTGCGTATGACCGAGGAGTTGAGCGAAGCGGCTTACTTCGACCAGGTGCGCCTGCTTGCGATTGATCATCCTGTGGGGACCAACGTCTATTCGAACGAGAAGTGGAAATCATCGCCGTTCCCAGAGTTTCGGCTCTTTGGCGTGAGTCAGCTGGTACACGCCCGTAAGGCCGTCGATCATCTTGGCAACGACGTGACGAGCCTGTTGGCAGCGCGGGACCGAACGTATCCAAACGCCTATCGCCGCAACACGGCCGGTGTGGCCGAGCGCCACATGCTGACACTTGACTTTGGCAATGTTGCGCAAAAGAATACGGCCATCCTGGTGTTGCATGGTTGGGTAGATTGGGCCGACGGCTCGACCTTCCTCGCCGCAGCGCAGGAGGGCACGCCACTTCAGTCTCCTTCGCTCCAGGTGAAGAACAAGAAGGGCGAATGGGTGACGGTGATTGAAGATATGGGGATGCCGTCGGGCAAGCCCAAGGCGATGGTGGTGGATCTGACTGGCAAGTTTCTGAGTGCAAACCGCGAGGTTAGGATCATCACCAACCTTTGCGTTTACTGGGACGAGATTTTTCTGGGTGACAGCAGTGCGCGGCCCGAGCATCGCCTGACAGCACTGACTGCCGCTTCTGCCTCTTTGCAATTCCGCGGCTTCTCGCCATCGGTCATCCACCCCGAACGGAAACAGCCTGAAGAATTCTCCTACCCAAATCCGGAGCCGACTTCGCTCTGGAACCCAACCCCTGGCAACTACACTCGATATGGCGATGTAACAAGCCTGGTTGGCGGGCTCGATGACCGGTTGGTGGTGATGGGTTCTGGAGATCAGTTGAGCCTCGAATTTGACCCGGCTTCCCTTCCCCCACTGGCTGCGGGATGGCGTCGCGACTATTTGCTGCATGTTGACGGTTGGGCTAAAGACCGCGATGCGAATACGGCTTACTCGCAGAGTGTCGCGCCGCTGCCCTTCCACAAAATGAGTGGCTATCCATACAAAACAGAAATTGAAAAAGCTCCTGGAGCAGAAGAGCAGCAAAAGGTGGACACTCGCCCTGCTCTTCGTCTTCTGCGGCCATTGACTCAATAAAGGTAGTAACGAAATGTCACGGTTTCAGCGAATTCTTTGGGGCGCATTTGCCCTCCTGCTTCTGAACAGCGCCTATCTGGCGGCTTTTGCGCAGGCCAGCATCTTTTACATGGCCAACGTGCTGCTGCACATTGCAGGCGGTGCCCTGGTGGTGGCTGGAGTTGTCTGGATTCTGAGAAGAGAGAATCCTGTGGCGGCGGCGCTCCTCGCCACTACGCTTTGTATCGGTGTGGGGCTTGCTGTTGTCGGAAATACTTCTGACAAGGTCTGGGTGCTGGCGGCACACATTGCGATTGCAGTGATCGGCGTCGCCTGGATCAGCAAGCAACACCGGGTGGCTGTGGCGTGCCTTGCCATGCTGCCGCTGGCAACTTACTTTTACGACCGTAATTACTACCAGCCCAGCCAGCGCATCTCCAATCGCACAATCATGATTCCGACGTCGATGAAAGAGGAAGGACGAGGGCGCGTCAG
>JBKJUN010000342.1:0-2305 GCA_046590555.1 Bryobacter sp.
TAATCAAGGTATTCGACAAGGTGGACTCATAAAACGCCACACTTGCGTTCATGTCGGGCCGCAAGAAATCATCCGGTTGCAACACCTGCACCTTCACCTGCACGGTCGCCTTCTGGCGGTTCGCCTCAGGAGCAATTTCCGCAATCATGCCGCTGTACTTGCGATCGGGATAAGCATCGGTCGTAATAGTGCCCTTCTGCTTACGATCCAGCCTCGCAAAGTCGTTCTGATTAATATCCAGCTCCACGTGCAAATCGTTGAGATCGGCAAGTGAAACCACATAACCCTTGGCCCCCTTATCGCCTACAAATCCAGTGGTGACAAACTCACCCTTCTCGACATTCCGCTCCAGTACTGTGCCGCTAACAGGCGCCTTAATCAAGGTATTCGACAAGGTGGACTCATAAAACGCTACGCGCCCCTTGGCCTCGAGAATCTGCCCCCGCAACGCATCAATTGTCTCTCGGCGTGGCCCAATCTTCACCAGCTCAAATGTCTTCTCAAGCGAATTCACGCGCGCCCGCAGCGAGTTCACCCGCCCCTCGGCATCATCTAAAACCTGCTGCGCCGAAACCTTCTCCCGCACCAACTCCTGCGTCCGCTTCAGCGTAATTTCTGCATTCGTGAGATCCGCCTTCGACTGATCGACATTGGCCCGCGCTGTAGCAATTTCTTCTGGCCGCGACCCATTCGTCAGCTCCTCAAGCCGCGCTTCAAGCGTCTTCAGTTGCCCCACCGCCTGCTGCAATTGCGCCTTGTACTCATCATCCTCAAGTCGCACAATCACCTGGCCTTCTTTAACGCGATCACCCTTCTCAACACCAATCCACAGCACGCGCCCCACTACTTTCGAGGCCACCTGAATTTTGTGATGAGCCACGATGTACCCCGTTGCATTCAGGATCACCGTCTGCCCGGCACCACTGGCCGAAGCTGAGGACGACGAAGACTTTACCCGGTACAGATCCACCTCAGGAGCATCATTCAAATATCCGTAAACAAAGCGCCCCAATCCTGCCAATACAAAGAGCAAGATGCCAATCACGATAAATCTCCGTGCCCAGGGCGACCCGCCTTCCGGCACAACTTTCCTCGAGCGGTCGATCCGCAAATTCTTGATTTCCGCTTCCATCTATACCTCTCGCAATGCCGTCAAAATTTCTTTACGTGCTGCACTACGAGCAGGAAAGACACCACCCAGCGCACCCAGCACTAATGCAAAACCCATCCCGATCGCCATAATCGCCGGCGTGATTTGGAACGAGAAAGCAATCTCGCTAAACGTCACAAAATTACCGATCCCCGTCTCGATATTGTTCAGCGGCAACACGAGCAAGCACCCCAGCGCCCCACCTAGCAGCGACAACAGCATCGACTCCAAAAAGAAGCTGGTTAAAATACTGGACCGGGCAAAACCCAACACCCGCAAAGTGCCAATCTCTTTCGCCCGTCGCGCCACGGCCGCATACATCGTATTCATTGCAGCAAAGCAACTCCCCACCGCCATAATCACCGACACAAAAAGCCCTAGAAACTGAATCGGAGCCGCAGAAACAGTCTGCGCTTCGTAATAGGCCAGCTCTGTTTGCGCTTCGACATTCAACTTGATGTCCGAGTTCAAATCATTCACCAGCGCCTGCACTGCCACCTCATCGGTAGCCCGTATCAGAATGGAACTCAACACCTCAGAGCGGTTGTAATCCGCACTGGCTTGATTGAGATCAGCGAAGATCTCGCTATTGACGGCGCTTCGCCCGCCATCCATCACCCCAACCACTTCCCATTCCCCGCGCGCAAACTTCAACTTGCCACCCAGTCGGGCATCTGGAAATCTCTTCGCGATTGACTTCCCCACCACCACCTCACGCTTGCCCGTATCAAACCAGCGGCCCTCCATCAGCTTTACCTGTTTGCGCATCGCAATCCCTACCGGCGGCAATCCGCGAAGAGTGATATTCATCCCGTCGGGCGCTTCGACGCTGGCCAGATTTAGAATCGTCACCATCTCAAGGGACGCCATCGGCTCACCCTTGGCATCGCGTTGAATGCCAGCCTTGAACTTCAAATCCTGATAAGCCGTCTGCGCAAAATTGCTCGACAACTCGGCTGTAGAACCCTTCCGCATCACCAAAACGTTAAGCGGGTCTCCAGAGCTCTGAAATGCTGTTTGCAGGCCCTGCACCAACGCCAGCACACCCAGCAGCACAGCCACCGTAAGTCCAACGCCCAGGGCGGTCATCAGAGTCGTCGTTCGTCGCACCACCAGGTTGCGAATGTTGTAAGAAAGTGGAATCGCCATGTGCCC
>JBKJUN010000579.1:0-2224 GCA_046590555.1 Bryobacter sp.
CGGCCAATACCGGCGGAATCCGCTAAAGAGGTAAGTATGCGCTTAGGAAATGTTTTGCTTTTTGGGATGGTGGTAGCTGCCTGGAGTGCCGAGATACCGCGCACTCCCGATGGGCGACCCGATCTCTCTGGAGTTTACGATATTGCGACGCTAACTCCATTGACCCGCCCTGGCGCTCTTGGCGACAGACTGACACTGACAGATGCCGAAGCCGTAGACGTGGCTAAAAGGGCTGCGGCGTTCAAAGCGGCCACCAACAAATCGAGCGATCCAAACCGGAAAGCCCCTCCTGCCGGTGGTGATGGGTCAGAAGGAGCTTCTGGAAACGTCGGCGGCTATAACACCGTATGGATCGATAATGGATCGGGGTCGTTCAAGATTGATGGCAAGTGGCGTACCTCGCTCATTACCGACCCGGCGAACGGCCAAATGCCAGCTTTGACGGCCGAGGGAAAGAAGCGTGCGGCGGCGCGTGCCGTCTATGCGCGGCCGAATCGTGGTGATGCGTTCTGGCTCACGGAAGGGATTTCGCCTGGGCCCTATGACGATCCTGAATTGCGCCCTGTGGCTGAACGGTGCCTACTGTCTTTTGGCTCGGGCGGCGGGCCTCCTATGTTGCCTATCCTCTATAACAATCTAAAGCAGATTGTGCAGACGAAAGACACTGTGATGCTGCTCAATGAAATGGTTCACGATGCGCGTGTGATTCGCATC
This sequence comes from Bryobacter sp., assembly GCA_046590555.1. Taxonomy (GTDB): domain Bacteria; phylum Acidobacteriota; class Terriglobia; order Bryobacterales; family Bryobacteraceae; genus Bryobacter. The sequence continues at coordinate 715 of JBKJUN010000579.1, forward strand.
AATGGCGAGCATGAACCGTCCGATATCCGGAGATGGTTGGGGGACTCGATTGGCCGTTGGGATGGCGACACGCTTGTTGTGGATACCACGAATTTCAACGATTCCCCGGCTCTGGCTGGTGCTACCAGAACTTTACATGTCATCGAGAAGTTCAAGCGAATTGACGACAAATCGCTGCTCTACTCATTTACTGTAGACGACCCAACCGTTTGGACAAAACCCTGGAGTGGAGAGATTTTGTGGCCTGCGACGAATGATCGCATTTACGAGTATGCCTGTCACGAGGGGAATTATTCATTCACCGGGATTATGAGGGGTGCGCGTGAGTTGGAAGCCCAGATCGAGAAAAAGGCGGCTAAGTAAGATGAAGCAAATTATGAGTTCAAAGAAATGGCTGATGGCAGCGGCGCTTGGTGGCAGCGTTTTGTTGCTGGTGCAAGGGCAGAATGCCTTTGCGCACCACGCCTTCGGCGCAGAGTTTGATCCGAATCTCCCGCTGCTGTTGAAGGGGCCGGTGGTCAAAGTGGAGTGGATCAATCCTCACACCTGGATTCATCTGGAAGTAACCAAAGCCGGTGGCAAGAAGGAAATCTGGATGGTCGAAGGCGGAACACCCAACAGCCTGTTGAGGCGCGGCTTAAAGAGAGATTCCCTTCAAATAGGGCAGCAAATTGTTGTCGATGGTTATCAGGCGAAGGACCGCTCGAATCGTGCCAACGGCCGCGACGTCACCCTGGCAGACGGGCAAAAATTCTTCATGGGGTCGTCGGGTACAGGTGCCCCATACGATGAGCCTGGCAAAGACTCCCGTAAGTAGTGTTAAGGCAGAGTAAATACGAAAACCGTAGGTGAGCCAGCGTGATTGGTTGACCAAAAGCGGGACGGTTTACCGGACATAACGGCGACATGTTGCTTGCCCCCGACTTCATAAGAGATTACACCTCCGCCGATCGGCCCACCGGTTTGGAAGCGATGCAGAACCTTTCCTGTTTTGGCATCGAGCGCGATGAAGTGCCCTGTCAATTCACCGCCGAAGACCATGCCGCCCGCCGTCGTCGTTACTGCAGCGACCACTGGCTGCGGGGATTGATACTTCCAGCGCATTTGCCCGCTTACCGCATCGACAGCCGAGATCCAACCCTGACGCTTCGAGTCGGCGCGAAAGCTTCCGCCCAGATAATTAGCGCCGAGATGAAACTCCACTGCGTCATCTTTGCTGGCGGTGAAGGTGCCACACCAGTCAACCGCCGGGGTGTACAACATGCTGGTCTGGGGATTGTAGGCCGGGCCATTCCATTCCACTCCACCGAGAATCCCGGGACAAGCATGTACGCCACTGCTAGTAACCGGCACGTTGAAATTCTCAATAGTGGTAATTGCAGTTTCATAGAGGGCAGCTTTCGTTTCGCGGTCCAATGTGCGAAGCATGCCGTCCTTGCCTACCGTTACAACAAGCTTCACATCACGGCCCTTGATGTTGGCTTGAAAGATGGGGCTCACTTGGGTGAGA
>JBKJUN010000620.1:0-11903 GCA_046590555.1 Bryobacter sp.
CTTTGCCGTTTGAAACTGGAGGAGATTGACGCTGCCTTCCTGCTTGCGCGAGTTGTGGCACATGGCGCAGTTCTTTTTGAGGTAAGGCGCGACGGTGGATTCGAAGGATGTTGCCAACGGCAGCAATAAGAGAAGGAAAAGGGGCATCTCGGATGCCCCTAAGTTTAATTCAAACGGCGGTCACGCCACATGGTGAAAAGCGCGGCAGAGACGACGAGGATGTTGGCGATGATGACCGGAGTTGCACCGATGACGACTCCGTAGCTAAGCCAGAGGCAGGCAGCGACGGCCTGGATGGCGCGGATCTGCAAGGGGTTGCGGACGAAATATGAGCTGGTGAAGGCGGCAGTTGCGACCCAGCCGATCCAGTCTGGCTTCATTGGGTCACCATGTGGGAGTCCGCAGCACTCATAGGTTCGATCGTGAGCCAGTCGGTCTTGACCTTGTCCCACTCTTGAACTGTGAAGCCGTGAGCTTCAAAGAGTGCGCGAATTCGTGGGGATTGCCATCCGGCGAGTTCTTCGAGGATGGGGACGAGGACGCTGAGAGCGTCTTCGCTCAAGACGGTGCGCTTGGCGATTTGTGAGATGTACTTTGCCTCAGAGACGGCGATGGTGAGGCCGTCGTAACGATTGACGTGAAGCATGACGTGGATGTCGCTGGAGCCATCGCCGATATAGACGACCTGATCGCGACCAAGCTTGAGGCCACTTTGCAATTCATCGACAACAGCGACTTTGCCGAAGCCGGCGCAGACGCGATCAATGCCACAGATCTCTCCAGTGGATTTGTCGTAGCGGAGTTTGGTGCCGTAGATGTTTTCGGGCGGAACGATGCCTTCGAGCGCACTCTGGATTACTTCTTCAGGCGCGGCACTGATGACATAGAGGGAGAAGCGATAGCCGTCGAGGCTGTTGAGCAGGTGCGACACCAGGCGGATGTTGGCTTTAAGCCGGATCTTCTTGCCCACTTCGACCAGATGGTGAGAGCGGACTTGTTTGTACTCGGGATCGTGCAGGAGCAAGTAGGACAACTCGCCTCCCTGCTGGATGAAATTCTTGCGCGAGATTTCGGCGATTTTGGCCTGGAAACCTTCGATGCCTAGTAATTCACTCAGGACAACGCCGGAGTCGTTAAAGCTCAATGTGTGATCGAAATCACTGGCCAACAAATAATGTTTGGAAATGCGTCTTTCTTCAGCCATAGGAACCTCACTTTCAGATTAGGGGTGGAAGATGTCAAAAGAACTACAACTCGGTGAAAGAAAAATTCAGGCGGGGAACTATTTGATATGATAACAAGATTTTCATTTTTTCGAGCTTGGGTAGATTCCTTATGCCGATGAGATGGCCTAGAATAGTGTCATGCAGCCGGTACCATCACTGAGTCGCCCTGGCCTGTTTGGCGCAGACTAACTGCGTCCCTTCCTTTTTCGTCCAAGCCAAAACCCAAACAACTGACAACCCAGAACAGGAGCATCGTATGAGCACACCTACGCTCAACCGGATGGACCTGCCGCATTTGGTTACCGCTTTGCCGGGACCGAAGGCGGCGCAACTTATTGCCCGTGACACCGCTGTGATGTCACCCAGCTATACACGCGGATACCCGCTGACGGTGGCCCGAGCTGAAGGATCGATCATTGAGGATCTGGACGGGAATCGCTTTCTCGACTGCAATGCCGGGATCGCGGTTTGCGCTACCGGGCACTGCCACCGACAAGTGGTGGCGGCGATACAAGCGCAGGCTGCGAAGTTGATCCATTACTCGGGCACTGATTTCTATTACGAAAACATGGTGGAGCTGGCAGAGAAGCTGCAGAGCCTTGTGCCAGGTGGTGGACCGCGGCGGGTTTACTTTGGGAACTCCGGTACTGAGGCGATTGAGGCTGCGCTTAAGATGGCGCGGTATCACACGGGGCGTGAGCGATTTATTGCGTTTCTGGGTGCCTTTCACGGACGGACGATGGGCTCGCTTTCGCTTACCGGCTCGAAGAGTGTGCAGAAGAAAGGCTTTGGGGCATTGCTATCCGGGGTGTCGCATATCCCTTATGCGAATTGCTATAGATGCAGCTACGGCAAGCAGGTAGAAACCTGCAACGTCGAATGCGTGAAGGTGATTGAGGACCAACTAATTCGGCATATCCTGCCAGCAGAAGACATTGCCGGAATTATTGTGGAACCGGTGCAGGGCGAGGGCGGCTATGTGGTGCCGCCGCAGAAGTTTATCGATGAGTTGCAGGCCGTGGCCGCGAAGTACAAGATTCCGATTATCTGGGATGAAGTACAGGCGGGGATGGGGCGAACGGGTAAGACTTTTGCGGTGGAACACTTTGGTGTGAACCCGGATATTCTCGCGCTGGCCAAAGGCATTGCCAGCGGGATGCCGTTGAGCGCTGTCGTGACGAAGCCGGAGTGGATGCAATGGACGCCGGGGGCTCATGCCTCTACTTTTGGCGGGAATCCAGTGGCAATTGCCTCATCGCTGGCGACGATCGAATTGCTTGAGGCGGAGTTGCTTGAGAACGCGAACCGGGTGGGCGGCTATATGCTGGAGCGGATGCGGGAATGGCCGAGACGCTTTCAACATGTTGGCCGGGTGCAGGGCCTGGGATTGATGATTGGCTTTGAGCTGGTGCATGATCAATCGTCGAAGGATCGCTTCCCTGAATTGCGTGACCGGATCGAGACGATGGCCTTTGACCGGGGTATTCTCATCCTCGGTTGTGGACCGAATTCGATACGGCTTTGCCCGCCGCTGATCTTTACGCGTGACCAGGCGGAGTTCTGCCTCGATACACTAGAGGCTTGTCTCGAACAAAGCCAAGAGTCTTAGACGTAGGGTGCGGGATACGCAAGTATCCTGGATCTGTTGGGCTCGATAATAATCCACGAACGGCGGCCGATGTCATTGCCGATCTCGACCACCACCCCTATCCATTTCGCGACTCGAGTTTTGACGAGTTGCGGGCGATCCATGTCATTGAACACGTCGATAACGTGATCAAGACGATGGAGGAGTTTCACCGGGTGGTTCGCAGTGGCGGGACGGTGAGGCTGGAGACACCGCACTATACGGATTTTTCAAGTTTCTGCGACCCGACGCACAAGTCGCACCTGAACAGCTTCAGCTTCCGTTATTTTGGTGATGATGATGCCGGGTTTGGGTATTATACGCAGGCAAAGTTCCGGGAGAAAAAAGTTTATGTGAAGCTACTTGCCTTGTGGAGGTACCTCGGCTTTGAATTCCTGATCAACGCTTCGCCCCGGCTGAGACGGCAGTGGGAATATTATCTCTGCTACATCGTGCGGGGCAAGGTGATGGAATTCGAGTTTGAAGTATTGAAGTAGTGATTTTCACAAAACCGATTTGGCGGATTTTTGACAAGTTGCGGCAATGGCACGATGCGCGCACGATGGAGCCGGCTCATGCCCTTGGGCGGCATGGTGAGGATGTGGCTCATCGATATCTCGAGAGCCAAGGCTATTCGGTGATCGCACGCAATTGGCGCAGCCGCAAGGGCTTGCATGAGATCGATCTGATTGCCTGGCAGCGTGGGACGCCCGACCGGCTTGTTGTGGTTGAAGTGAAGAGCCGGCGCAGTGATGCGTTTGCGGCACCAGACCGGAACATCAGCCGGGGCAAGGAATCTGCAGTGCGCGTTGCGGCACGAGAATTTTGCCGCAGAAAAAATGTCGAAGAAGAACTGGTGCGTTTTGACACGGTATCGGTGGTGTTTGAACCGGCATTGCGAGTGGAACATAACACGGATGCTTTCAGTTGGCGGGGCAACTATGAGAGCTTATGATTAATGTCCTGGATCCCAACCTCTCGCGATGCCGTTTGGGTTCTGCTGTTTCTAGCCTTGCATTTCTCTTCCCGGATCGTTAACGATGCCGAGGCGGAGATGCTGGCTGCGTTTGCGATCTTTGAGATCGTCGAGCCGCGCATTGGCTACTTTCAACTGACCGCGGAGGGGCGCTTTCTTGGGGTGGCGATCCGATTGTTGCTCGCGTATTTGCTGATGGGTGTGACGGGCGGGATCACCTCAAGTTATTACCTGATTCTGCTTTTGCCCGTGGTGAGGGCAGCAACCCTGTTTGGACCGATTGCTTCGCTGATGGCATCGCTGGTAGCGGCGCTTTCTTATCTTTCGTTTTTGCTCTATCTCGATTTTGCAACGCAAGTGATTCCACTGGACCAGCGACAGGAAATCAGCTTCCGCATTCTATTTTTGTTTCTGGCCGCTTACCTCACGTATCAGTTGGCGCGCACAAATCGCGAACAGGCGGTGCGTTACCAGACGCTGGCGAGCGAATTTGCTACCGCCAATGAAAACCTGAAGGCCGCCCAATCTGAGGTGCAGCGCAGTGAGCGCCTGGCGGCGCTGGGACAACTGACGGCAGGGCTGGCGCATGAATTGCGGAATCCTCTGGGGACAATCAAGAACTCGGCTGAAATGCTGGCCAAACGAATGCCTGCGACGGATCCCATTGCGAGGGAATTATCGGGTTATATCTCGACCGAAGTGGACCGTACGAACGAGTTGGTGAAACGGTTTCTCGATTTTGCGAGGCCGTTTCGATTGCGTGTGGAGGCGGCAGAGTTGACAGAGGTGATCGACCGGGCGATTCAGCAGGTGGAGAGCCGGGCAGCGCAACACAAGGTGACCATCATCCGCAATGATTCGCCGGATGTTGGACCACTACCGATGGACGCGCAGTGGATCGAACAGTTGGTGGCGAATCTGTTGGGAAATGCGATTGATGCGAGCCCCGAAGGGACGGCTGTGACGATTCTGACTCGGCCAGTGGAGGGCGGGGCGGAGCTGTCAGTAGTGGATCGCGGGGTGGGGATTGCGCCTGAGAATATTGCCAATGTGTTCAATCCGTTCTTCACTACAAAAGCAGATGGAACCGGGCTGGGGCTGGCCATCGTCTCAAAGATAGTGGATGAACACCGGGGACGAATTCATGTGGAAAGCGTACCGGGAGAAGGAAGTACATTTCGAATTTGGCTACCGGATCGCCAGGAGATGCCAGAGTAATTATTGATGCGAATTCTCGTCGTTGAAGATGAAGACAAATTGCGCCGGGTGATTGAACTGCAATTGCTGGGTGAAGAGTATGAGGTGGTGCCCGTGGGGAGCGCCGAGGAGGCAGTGCGCAAGCTCGAAGGTGTGGACCTGGTGCTGACCGATTTGAAGATGCCTGGCATGGATGGGTTGACGTTGCTCGAAAAGATTACGCATGAGTCCCCTTCGATTCCGGTGATTGTGATGACTGCATTTGGGAATGTGGAGACGGCGGTTGAGGCGATGAAGCGTGGGGCTGTTGATTTTTTACAGAAGCCGTTTTCACTGGATCACCTGAGCACTGTTGTTGCGAAGGCTCTTGAGGTACGGCGCTTGCGGACGGAGAATCAGCGGCTCAAAGAAGAGTTGGAGACGCGATACACATTTGGCAATCTGATTGGCCGCAGCCCCGGGATGCAGGAAGTGTTTCGGCTGGTGGAGAAGGTTGCACCGAGCCGGACTACCGTGTTGCTTTGTGGCGAGAGCGGTGTGGGTAAAGACATGGTGGCTCGGGCGATCCACTTTCATTCGCCAAGGCGGACGCAGCCGCTGGTGAAGATCAACTGCAGTGCGCTGCCCGAGAATCTGATGGAGAGCGAGTTGTTTGGCTATGAGAAGGGGGCCTTCACCGGTGCGTCGATTGCCAAACCGGGCAAGTTTGAACAGGCTGATCAGGGCACGGTGTTTCTGGATGAAATTGGCGATGTGCCGATGGCGGTGCAGGTAAAGTTGTTGCGGATTCTGCAGGAGAGGGAGTTTGAGAGGCTGGGGTCGAATCGTACACGGCAGATTGATGTCCGGGTGATTGCGGCGACCAATGTGGATCTGCGGGCAGCGCTTGAGGGTGGGCGTTTTCGGGAGGATCTTTATTATCGGCTGAATGTAATGCCGATCAATATTCCTTCGCTTCGGGAGCGGCGTGAGGATATTCCAGCACTGGCTCAGCATTTTTTGGGGAAGTATGGGGATGGATCGAATCGGCTTTCGGCCGGGGCACTCGGTAAGCTGCTTGGTCATGACTGGCCGGGGAATGTGCGCGAACTCGAGAACGTGATTGAGCGGAGCCTGTTGCTGGCTTCGGGAGAAGAATTGACGGCGGATGAGATCCGGATCGATATGGGGCCGCGTGGACGGCAGGCGAACGCAGAGCCTGGTTTCTTGCCTACAGGTATGACTCTGGACGATTACGAGAAAAGCATTCTTAGGGAAGCGCTGAAGCGGGCAAATGGGAATAAGAGTCAGGCGGCACGGCTGCTTGGGATTACGCGGAACGCGCTGAGATACAGGCTGGGACAGATTGGGATCGAAGACAAAGAGGGCGATTGAGCCCGGCTTCACACGGATGTAATATTCTAGGGTATGAGTCTTCGGGTTTTTCTCCCATTGTTTTTCATAACTGCCGCTTTGGTATTTCCACAGGCAGCGGCGATTGATGGCCAGATTGAAGGCATTGTTCGCGACCCTGCTGGTGCGGCAGTGGCTAAAGCAAGTGTGAAGGCTCGCAATTTGGGTACGGGCCTTGAGCGACAAGGCGAAACGAACCAGGACGGGTATTACCGTTTTTCCGTATTGCCTCGTGGTGAATATGAAGTGCTTGTTGGAAGTGCTGGGTTCAATAACGTAAAGCAGACCGGAATTACGATTGGTGCGGGTACGACGGCGACGATCAATATCGATCTGAGCATCAAGAGTGCAGTGACCGAAATTGTGGTGAGTGCTTCGGGGCCGGTTACGGAACCGGGACGAACGGACATTGGGTCTACGCTGAGTGCGAACCAGATTCAAAATCTGCCACTGGTGAGCAGAAACCCATTCAATTTTGTGTTCTACCAGCCGAATGTTACGGGCCGACCGAATACAGAATTTGGTGTACCTCGCAAGATCAATGCCAATGGGTTCAATGGCCGGATCAACTATCAGCTTGACGGCAGCAATAATGTGCAGAGCGATCGCGCGGGGATCCGATTGATTCCGATCTCGAACACGTTTGTTGAAGAAATTGCATTTGTCTCGAACGGGTTTGCGCCTGAGTTTGGAAACACGGTTGGCATGGTGGCTAATACGATTACCAAGAGCGGGACGAACGACCTGCATGGCGAGGCTGCTTATATCTTCCGCAGGACGGATTTTAGTGCGCGACCGGCGTTGCTTCGGGATGGGGCTGTTGTGCCGCAGACTAATGTGGACTCGTATTACGGCAATGGTGGCGGGAAGTTGATCAAGGACAAATTGTTCTTTTACGGTGCTTATGAGAAGGTGAAGCGTGATCTGCCACAGGTGGTAACGGTGACCCCGGCAGTGCTGGCGCAAGTGGGGCTGCCGGCAAATTTTGCGGATCCCATTCCGTTTAATCAGAACGTCCGATTTTTCTTCGGCAAACTCGACTATCAGATTAACGCCAACAATCGCCTGAGTTTGCGTTTTAACGGACACGGCAATGATTCGCCGTTTAATAGCGGCGGTGGTTTGAGTGTGGTGTCGAGAACCTACAACTTTGTGGACCGCAGCTACGTTGGAGCGGCGCAGTTAATCTCTACGCTTTCGCCGAACATCGTGAATGAGTTTCGCTTTCAGACACCGTGGCGCAGCCAGCAGCAGCAAGCGTTTTCTGCCACAGGGACAGGGCCTTCGATCAACATAACTGGTGTGGTGCAGTTTGGCCGGTCTGAAGGCACAGGCTTTGACTTTACCGAGATGACGCCCGAGTATGGCGACAACCTGAGTATCAATTCAGGCAAGCACAGCTACAAGTTTGGATTTACGGCTCGCAACATTCGCGATTCGCAAGTGCAGGCTACGTTTGGTCGCTACACATTTGCGAATGTGCAGAGTTACCTGGATGCGCGGAACGGCGTGAACCCACGTGCCTACCAGAACTTTACACAGACCATTGGGGAACCGCAGATCAAGTACAATTCGCTGTTTTCGAGTTTCTTCGCGCAGGACACATATAAGCCACGTGCGAATGTGACCATCACTTACGGACTGCGCTACGACCTCTACTCTATTCCGACGGCAAACAAGAATTCGCCCTTTGCTTCATCGCAGAAATTCCGTAGTGACCGCAACAACTTTGCTCCCCGCCTTGGAATTGCATGGTCTTTGGGGAAGGCACAGAAGACCGTCCTTCGAGCTAGCACCGGCATGTTCTATGATCCTCCGCAGACGGATACTTTCCGCAGGGCGATTTTGAACAATGGCCTTGGCAATTTTGTTCAGGTTACGAGCCCGATCGTTACGCCGAACTTCCCGGCGATCCTGACGAGCCTGCCTACCGGGGCGAGCATTCCGATCCAGTCTGTGGATACGGTTTCGCCTAACTTTGCCAATCTTTATTCAGCCAATGTGAACTTCAGCATCACTCATGAGATTGCTCCGAAGACGGCGATCACGGCGACCTATTTGTTCACCCGCGGCAACCGGCTGCCGATCTACCGCAACATCAACCTGCTGCCTAGCGGCAACAGCCTTGCTGATGGCCGGCCGATCTGGGTCTCGACTGCAGGACAGCGCGTGGACCCTCGCTTTAACAATATTTTGTCGGCAGAGAGCGCTGGACAGAGTACTTATTCTGGCGGGACGCTTACATTGAACCGACGTTATGGACGCGGCTTTGAATCGTTTGCCAGCTATACATGGTCACATGCGATTGATGATGCGCCAGAGCACAACAATATTGACTCGGGGGCGTTTTTTCTGAGTGATCTCTCAAATCGCCGTCGTGACAAGGGCAATTCACTTACCGACCGCCGGCACTCCTTGCAGGCATCCGGCGTATATCAGCCCGACTTCACCTTTGAAAGTAAGGTGGCGAAGTATCTAATCAAGAATAATCGCCTTGGCTTTACGATGACGGCGATCTCGGGCGATGTGTTCAACATCGGCTCGAATCGTGTGCTCAACAACGATCAGGCTACTGGCGTTGCCTTTCAGCGGCCTTTGTATGTGGGTCGCAATACCTATCGCGGCCCGGCAACCTATCAGCTTGACGTACGGTATTCAAGGATATTCCCGATTCGCGAACGCTTCCGCGCCGAGTTCTTTGCTGAATCGACCAACCTGTTGAACCACACCAATGTTACCGGTGTGAATACGGCAGCGACAGTGGACGCGGCAGGGACTATTACGGCAAATCCAAGCTATGCCTGGACTGCAGCGATCGATCAGCGCCTGGTTCAACTTGGGTTGAAGTTTAACTTTTAGCCCGGGGCTCAAGAATAGTCACCCTTAAAGGGTGACTATTTTCTCTGACTTGAACTTCTTGAGAGCATTGCGTGTGTCGACAATGAGTTTCGAAACTTCGATTGTCTTGGGGTAGTCGACATCAGTGTGGTCGGTAACGATGACAACACAGTCGGCTGCGGCGCAGGAGCTGAGCATGTCCTGGTTCTCGAGGCGGTGATCTTCGATCTTGAGGCTGGGGATGAATGGATCAGAGTAGGAGACTTTTGCGCCTCGCTGCATGAGAAGGTGCATGATATCGAGACCGGGTGATTCACGCACGTCATCAATGTTCTTCTTGTAAGCCATGCCGAGGATGTGGATTTTTGAACCCTTGAGAGGCTTGGAGTGGTCATTGAGGGCGTTCTGGATTTTGTCGACCACAAAGTGCGGCATCTGGCCGTTGATATAACCAGCGAGCTCGATGAAGCGGGCTTCGATACCGGATTGCTTGGACTTCCAGCTCAGGTAGAAGGGGTCGATCGGGATGCAATGGCCACCGAGGCCGGGGCCGGGGTAGAAAGGCATGAAGCCGAAGGGCTTGGTGGCGGCAGCGTCGATCACTTCCCAGACGTTGATGCCCATGCGGCCGCACATGATCGCCATTTCATTGACGAGGCCGATGTTGATCATGCGGAAAGTGTTCTCGAGGAGTTTGACCATTTCTGCAACTTTAGTGCCGCTGACCGGGACGACGTGATCGAGAGCGCAGCCGTAGAATGCGGCACCTACTTCGGTGCAGGCATCGGTGTGACCGCCAACAACTTTGGGGATATTGCGGGTCTGGAATTGCTTGTTGCCGGGATCTACGCGCTCGGGCGAGAAGCAAAGGAAGAAGTCTTCGCCGACTTTGAGGCCAGCTTGCTCCAGCTTGGGGAGGACGAGTTCTTCAGTGGTGCCTGGGTAGGTTGTGGATTCGAGGATAACGATTTTGCCGGGGCCGAAGTTTTCGGCAATTGACTGGACCGCCGAATTGACGAAGGTCATATCCGGGTCTTTGGCCTTGGACAGCGGAGTCGGGACGCAGATGTTGATCGTGTCGAGATCGCGGATTTTGGAAAAGTCGGAAGTGGCATCGAGCAGGCCGGCATCGACGAGGGGTTTCAGGACGGAAGTAGGGATGTCCTGAATGTAGGATTCTCCGGCATTGAGCTTATCGATCTTTCGCTGATCGATGTCGAGGCCAGTTACATGGAATCCGGCGTGGGCAAATTCAACGGCCAACGGCAGGCCGACGTATCCCAAGCCAACAACGCCCACTCGGGCCGTCTTATTCTGGAGTTTTTCTAGAAGCTGTTTTTTCATTTCTCTCGATACACAAACTGGCCGGTCGTGGTGATTCCGGCAGGCCCCAATAGGTAGATCGCATCATCCCAGGAAAGGTTTAGCCCTCCTGCAGGAGTATGTACGGCTACGGGGCTCTTCACCAGCCCCCGCAAGACGCTGGCGGCCATGGCACCGGTAGAGCCGGTACCGGAGGAATTCGTAACCCCCACGCCACGTTCAAAGAAACGGACATCAATCGAATTTTCATCCAAGACCTTGATAAAGCTGACGTTGGTTCTCTTGGGGAAGCGCGGATGCCGTTCGATTTCGGCTCCGAGGGCAACCCAGTCGAGGTCGAAATTGTCGACGAAGACGGCGCACTGGGGGTTGCCTACGTTGAGGATGGTGCAATCCACTTCCCCGCCCTTAAGCGGCAGTTTGGTGTGCAAATCGCCCTCCATAATGCTGGGCAGGCCCATGTTCATCAGGAAGAGGAATTGCTCGGCATCACGTTCGATCAGGCGCATGGACTTCGGGCCAGCACCGGTGAGGATATTCACATCGGGGGCGGTGGCTTTGCCGTTTGCGATGGCCCAGCCAGCGGCGCAACGAGTGCCGTTGCCGGACATTTCCACTTCTCCACCATCGGGATTGAAGAGCCGGATACGGATATCGCAACCCTGCTCGCCTTCAGAGACTAGTAGCCAGCCATCGGCACCAACGCCGGTATGACGATGGCAGATCGCGATTGCGAGAGCGTTGAGGCTATCCACCTTGGGCATGTCGGCTTGCCAAGTAAGAAGAAAATCATTTTGTGCGCCATGCGCTTTGGTAAAGGGAATCATTGGGAACCAATCCGACGCCATATCTCAAGCACAGGAGCATACTTCAAAGATATTAGTTTCACACAGCGATAGGGCATTCCTTTTGCGCGGGCTCTGGCCATTGCGTTTGAGGCGGCGTCGCCCGATTGGGCGATGACCCAAGCTGTGTCGAGAAATAGGTCTGGCCTTGCTGTTGCGCGGTCGAATTCGAGTTTGTCTCCCTGGTGAATGCACTCGGCAATGGGGATGCCTGCTTCCTGCAGGATCCCTGTGAGATCGCCGAAGGGCATCAGAATTCCGGTGCCTGGTTGGTATTCGGCTTTGAGCAGCGTTGCTACTTCGTGAGTCCAGCCGCGTCTGGATTCGGAATTCACATCGCCCTCGCGTTTTACGATTGCTGGGGAGAAGGCAAACCAGGATAGAGCGATCAGGGGCAGGACGAAGCGCAGGCGCGGCAGAGCGGAGGCTAGCGCTGCTGTACAGATAGCGAAGAGAGGCAGGGCGGCCAGGGCGTAGCG
>JBKJUN010000702.1:0-2769 GCA_046590555.1 Bryobacter sp.
GTTTGGCGGGAACATTTGCAGGATGCGAAACGGCTCGCTTATGCGAACCTGTAACGGAAAACGATGGAGGTTCGCATAAGCGAGCCGTTTCGCATCCTGCAAATGTTCCCGCCAAACCTGCTCGGCCAGTTGACGGCCTGAGTCGAGAGCCCGGTAAGCCAGCATCGCCAAAGCAAGCGCCGGCGGCACGACTGTGATTCCAAACAGCCATGCCACCGCTCGCCCATGCCGCCACTCAAAACGTCCAATCACCGTGAATCACTCTCGAAACTCATTCTCCGCAAACTCAGCGTTCACAAGCTTCCATCGCAGTCTAATTCTGTTTCAAGAGTGGTTCAAGTTACTTCAAGCCAGCCAATGCGTTGTCCAATGTCCAGATCGCTTGAAGTTGCTTGGACTCTCGATAGATTGCCACGTTACCGGTAACCATCACGGAATCACCGCTTTCGATCTCATCGCTTACTGGCGTCATCTCGCCGCCAGACAACGCCATGCGAAATATCCTGCTGCTCTTCTTTCCGGCTAGACCGTCAGGTTTTGAAAGGATCAAAACTGACTTACTATCCTTGCTCCACCCGACTACCAGCAATCCGGGACCAAAATCCCGCAACGCTCCATCGGAAGAAGATGCCACACGTCCACGTCCTACCCCCCCTCCATCGAAAAATGAAATCCACTTTCCATCCGGTGAAAGCGAAGGGAAATTGACATAACTCTTGCCTTCGAATAGAAGCCTGGTTGCGCCCGTAGCCAGTTCCTTGGCAAAGAGTGCGCCGCTCTCGGCCTTGAAGGCAGAGAAGTACAATGTCTTGCCGTCCGGAGAGACAGGCACGTTTCCTCCCCCCCTCGTGTATCCGCCAAGATCGCCATCTGGCGGGAGCGCAGTTGTATTTCCAGTCTCCACATCGACAAGAAAATCTCCTCTTCGCCCTTTGTGGTCGTTGCCCAGCACCACCAGGTCGCGATCGCCAGGCATCCATGCTAACGAACTCGATCGAAGCCACTGCAGCGAAGGGTACACCTCCCTCTCCTTCCCACTCACCAAATCCCGAATACCAATAATTACCCGGTCCTTGGCGTGGTCCGGCACCCTTAAGTATGCGAGCTGTTTCGCGTCGGAAGAAAGTTTGGGACCCCCCTTTGTTCCCGAGAAATCCTCCTCCAACCTAAGAAAGCTTGAAAACCTGCCCGAGTTTTCGTCCAAATCGCTCTGCAGAAAAACAGTCGATCCAGTCGTCAGGCGATACCTCACTGATCCGGTCGTCGAGGTTCCCAGGAGCTCCACATTTCCCAAATCCTGCCTGACAAGTTTCTGCTCTCCCGCCGGCTTGCCATTCTGAATAGGAGCCAGCCAGACATCGTTCGTGCCCCGGCGATTGCTCACAAACAGAATTCCCCTGCCATCGGCTGTCCAGATGGGGGACCTGTCGTTGGCGGCATTCGCAACGGCCACGAAGTCCGAGCTCAAGTCGCTGGCAAGCACCCATATATCGTGGCTGGTGGAACCCTCGCTTTGACGCACCGCATATGCTATCCACTTCCCGTCAGGAGAAACACTAGCGGTAGACAGGTGGTTGCGAGGAAGCTCCTTGAGCACTTTCAACGCGCCAGACCCAACGTCAAGTGATCCCAAATGATACCCAGGCGATGCGCGGGACGCCCGATTGAACTTCACTAATATCGATCGCTTGTCGGAGCTAAACCCGATCGGATAGAACCAACCCGCTTCAGGATTGGATTGGTAAAGCCGCCTGGGACTGGAACCATCCGCATTAGCAACAATGAGGTCAAGCGCCCCCGGCGAAGGCTGTGCGGTATAAGCAATCATGCTCTGATCGGCCGACAGCACGCCAGTATCAACAAAGCTATACCCGGGAGCTTTGTGAATTGCCTTTCGTTGGCCGGTATTCAAATCCAATAAGGCCGGGGTCCAGGGCTGACTTGAATCCTGCTGACAAACAAACAGGAATCGGCCATCGGTGGAGGTAGGGTTGGGCTCACCGGTGAACCACTCTGGGATCTCGGCTACCATCAACCTCGGCGCGCCTGCTTTGACTTCGCCCATAGCTGTCAGCCGTGCCCTTGCCTGCGTCACAAACGTCCCCGCTCCCGCATACTCCTTCACCACCCGCTCATAACTCTTCCTAGCCTCAGCCTCCCCCAATTTCTCCTGGCACTCACCCATCCTCAATAGCGCCTGCGCGGCCACCTCCGGCTGCTTCGCAAACTTATGCGCGATCTTGCGATACTCCGCAATCGCCCCCTTCAAATCCCCGTCCACGCGCTCTTTTCGCGCAGCTCCTTCAAGCAGCACCGCCGCCGGGTCCGCCTTCTGCGCTGACATCTGCACTGCCAGCGTCACTATAACCATTAACAATTTCATTGACATCTCAAGTCTCCTTACCCACAGCATGCTTGTCACAAGTCACGCCACATCCCTTGTTTCGGTCATGTTTCGGTTTGACGTTCCTCAAATCGGTAACCCACCCCCCGCACACTCAGTAGGAAGCGTGGATTCTGCGCATCCGGCTCCACCTTCCGCCGCAAAGTCAGCATATGGTTGTCCACCACACGGTCGGTTACATTTATTCCCCGGCCCCACACCAGGTCGAGAATCTGATCCCGGCTCAACAACCGCCCCCGGTTCTTCACCAGAGCTCCCAACAACTTGAACTCAAGCTGTGTCGTTTCAACCGGCCTCCCGGCCCTTCGCAACTCACCCCGCGCAAAGTCCACCTCGACATCCCCAAACCGGTACACCTCCAACAC
>JBKJUN010000801.1:0-1442 GCA_046590555.1 Bryobacter sp.
GCCGCAATAGCTTCTTCGAATTTGCATCGGCTTCCCAGGGCGCTAAACGATAGAAGCCGAGGGCAACCAGATTCTTGCTCTTGCCTTCATCTCCGGCAAGCTGCTCCTGCACAAACACGTTGTATGGTTTGTCCTGATTGTGCGCCCGGATCACATAGTCCCGATACCGCCACGCTGTCGGCCGTTCCCCGTCAATCGCAAACCCGTCAGACTCGGCATAGCGAACCAAATCGAGCCAATGCTTTCCCCAACGCTCCCCGTATCGAGAGTCTGCAAGCAGCCGGTCTATGGCCTTCTCGTAAGCCAGCGGATCAGAATCTGCTTCAAACGTCCGCATCACTTCTGGACTAGGCGGTACGCCGATCAGATCAAAGTAGATTCGCCTCAACAGGACGCGCTTTGAAGCTTCCGCTGCCGGCTTCATCCCCTGCTTCTCCAGGCCAGCCATCACAAAAGCGTCAATCGGATTCCTCGTCCAACTCTTCTTCGCCACCTCCGGCACCGCGACAGCCCCAGGCTTCTTGAGCAACCACTCAAAATGAGCATCCCGCTTCGATACAAGGGCTCCTTTTGGCATCGCATCAATGGCCGCCCGCAACTCACTGACAGCCTTGGCATCCAGTTCGCCTCCCAGCGGCATCCGCGGCGTCTTCTCACCCGTCACATACTGAATCAGCAAGCTTTCTGCACTGACACCGGGACTCAGCGCGGAACCATGCTTGCCGCCTTTTTTCAGTGCCTCGATCGAGTCCATCGACAAACCACCCTGCACCTGCTTGCCCGTGTGACAAGCCCCACACTGCTTGGCGAGCAAGGGCAAGAGGGGCTCTTGAGCCAATCCTGCTCCAACCATCATCAATAAAAGCCAGAAACACATGGTGGTTGGAGCATATCATTGGCTTATGCTGCGACGCACCTTCCTCGCAATGGCGGCTCCCCCGAAGCCCCTGCTCATAGACACTCATATACACCTCTTTGCCGCCGACACGAAGAAGTTCCCCTTCCATCCGAAGGCCACCTATCAGCCCAAACCATCCACGCTCGAAGACTACATTGCCTTCGCCAAGCAAGCCAGGATCGACCACGCCATAGTCGTCCACCCCGAGCCCTATCAAGACGATCACAGCTACCTCGAACACTGTTTCGCAAACGAGCCATCCAAAGACTTCTTCAAAGGAACCTGCCTCTTCGATTCCTACCGGCCCGACACCCCAGCTCGGATCGACCAACTCACGAGGCGCTGGCCCAACCGGATCAAGGCCCTCCGTATCCATCGAGTCTCAAAGGAACCACTAACCACCGGCTCAATTCGCGAACGCCCCCTGGACTCCCCCGAGATGCGCAAGACCTGGCGCGCAGTTACTGACCTTGGCCTCATGGTTCAGATGCACTTCATCCCCATGCACGCCAAATCGATCCACCAACTTGCCGCTGAATTCAAG
>JBKJUN010000939.1:0-5095 GCA_046590555.1 Bryobacter sp.
GGCCAGGGCGTAGCGCGAGTTGTAATGACTGAAGGGGTAGACCTCAGGGATGTAGATCGGGCTGTCGCCACCGTAGAGATTGATGACGTAGTAGACGGGAGCCAGGGAGGCGAAAACCAGAGGCCAGAACTGTTTGTGTTTGAGCGCCAAGAACAGACCGAGTACGCTCATGGCGATGAGGGGCCAGCCGAGGACTGCCTTAGTAGCAATTGAGAATTGACGAATCGCCATGCTCCAATCGTGCGAACCCGGATAGGGCATCTGCTTTTGGATGTACTTGGCGGAGCCGATGCCGTGGTAGAACTCGAGCGGGTCTGAATAAAGGATGGCGTTGTGGGCCAGCCAGTAGAGGGGCCCGAGCCCGGCTACCAGGCAGAAGAGGAAGGCTGTTGCGAAGCCCGCGCGAAAGAGTAGATAGAGAGCGGCGATGGGCAGGAGGAACCAGCCGTCGTAACGGGTGAGAGTCGCGATGATGGCGCAAAGGCCGGCAAGAAAGGCATTACCGAGGGGCGCTTCTTCGGCAGCCTTGGAACTAAAAAGCAGCAAGCCGATGGAGCCTGCCAGAAAGAGAGGCTCGTTCATCGGACAGGCCTGCAGGTAAAGCAGGTTCGGCTGTAGAGCAAAGACGGCAACGCCTGCGACGGCACCTTCAGTGCCGAACCAGCGTCGCAAGGCGGCGAAAAGCAAGCTACCTGCCAGTACCCAGGCTAGGCCAGAGGGAATAGCGCCGGCAAGACCGTTCTGCCACCAGGCATCCACACGGGCGAAGGGCATCATCAGAATGTGAGGCAGAGGGAGCCAGACTGTGCCGATTTGCTCATAGCCAGGATTGCGACCGTCCACGAGGCGGCGAGCGATATTGAGATGCGCGGCGGCATCGCCATAAAAAAGAGCGGTGCCTTCGTACTGTACAAAAGCGATAGCAGTCGCACTGCATAAAGCGAGTACGACCGCACAGATCAAAATGCCGGCCCAGGCGGGTCGAGCCTTAGAACGTCGTGAAGTTCCGGAACTCTTCGAAGCGCGCATCAATCTCCTGACGGGTTAATGTACGGAAGCGGTCTACGCCAAATTTTTCGCAGCAGAAGCTACCCATCACGCTGCCATAGATCACGGCGCGGTGTAATTCATGCGGATCGATCTCGCCCTGGAGATCGAAGCCTTTTTCAGCGAGGTAACCGACGAAACCGCCGGCAAAGCAGTCGCCAGCACCGGTGGGATCAAAGACGTTGTCGAGGAGATAGCCGGGCACCATGAAGAGGCCATCGGGACGGAAGAGCATTGCGCCGTATTCGCCGCGTTTAATGACCAGATTTTTTGGGCCCATAGACATGATCTTGGCTGCGGCCTTGCGCAGGTTCGATTCGCCCGAGAGCAGTTTGGCTTCAGAGTCGTTGATCAGCAGGAAGTTCCAGTCGGCGATGGTTTCGAGGAGTTCCGAGCGGAAATCGTTGATCCAGAAGTTCATCGTGTCGCCGCCGCAGAAGCGCAGGCTCGACATTTGGGAGAAGACCTGCTTTTGGAGGGCGGGCTGGATATTGCCGAGGAACAAGTAGGGCTGCGTCTTGTAGGCGTCGGGCAACTTGGGCGAGAAAGTCGCGAAGACATTGAGATCCGTACGGAGGGTGGTGCGGTCGTTCATATCGTCGGAATAGACGCCCTGCCAGAAGAAGGTTTTCCCTTCTGCCACTTCAAGTCCTGCAAGATCGATGCCGCGCGAATCGAGGAGCGCACGATCTGCGGGGTCGAAATCATCACCGACGACGGCAACAATCTTTGAAGGCGTGAAATAGCTGGCCGATAAGGCGATATAGGTACAGGCGCCACCGAGCATGCGCTCGACTTTGCCGTGGGGAGTTTCGACCCCGTCATATGCGACGGAGCCCACAACGACTAATGACATCGTCCTATTGTAGCGAAGCGACCTCGCGGGTCAGGTTCGCGCCATACTGAGATAGAGAGTAATACCCTGCGACAGCTCATTCTTAGCGACATCCATGCCAATTTGCACGCCCTGTATTCGGTTCTTGAAGCCGCTGAAGGGCACTATGACGAAATCCTCTGCTGTGGGGACCTTGTGGGTTATGGGGGATGCCCGAACGAGACGGTGGATTGGTCGATCCAGCATGTCAAGAGTGTGGTTCGGGGCAATCACGATAAGGTGGCGGTGGGCCTCGATGATACCGAAGGCTATAACGCGGTGGCTACCAGTTCACTTGCCTGGACTTCGGAAGTTCTGACTGAAGCCAATAAAGCTTACCTTCGCAAGATGCCGCGTGGCCCTTTGCAGCACTCTAGTACCTGGTTGATGCACGGTAGCCCGATCGATGAGGATCTTTATCTGATTCAGGAATGTGATGCCAGGGGCATGGAGCAATTCCTGCCGGGGCCGGTGAATTTTTTTGGGCACACCCATCGGCAGGGTGGTTTTGCTTACTTCGGGAAGACTCTGCGTCCGGTAGCCCAGGTTCCAGAGTTGGAATCGAGGTTTGTATTGACTCTCGAAGCGGATGCGCATTATCTACTCAACCCGGGTAGTGTAGGGCAGCCTCGCGATACGGATTGGCGGGCAGCGTATTGCATCTATGACGATGCAGAAGCGACCGTGCGCTTTCACCGGGTGAAGTACGATGTGGAATCTGCGGCCAAGACGATCCTTGCTGCCGGGCTGCCAGAACTGCTGGCCAGACGACTTTTTCTGGGCAAATAATGATTAGTTTGCAGATTGGCCGCACGTTTTACTGCCAGACAGTAATATTTTCTATACAATACGGGTAGTCTTGCATCCAGGAAACTGGAGGCCCAAACTCCGCTTTTTGAACAAGTTCCGAGGCCCAATTAACTCTATGGCAACCGCTGCTGCCCCAAATTCGAAGCTCCAGCAATCCCTGGCGCTTTATCAATCTACTATTGGCAAAAAATACGTCGTCGCGATTACCGGTGCCGTTTTGTTTGCTTTCACCATCGGTCACATGTTGGGCAACCTGCAGATTTACCTGCCCAACGCCGAAGAAGCCCTGATGACTTACGCGAAATTGCTGCATGCATCGGCTGAGTTGCTGTGGGCAATCCGCATCGCGCTGCTCACCTGTTTTGTGTTGCATGTCGTTACGATTGCTCAGCTTTACAACGTCAACCGCGCGGCGCGGCCACAGGCTTACATCAAAAAGACGCCCACGATTTCGAGCTATGCATCACGGACGATGTACTTTTCGGGGCCAATCCTGTTCTTCTTTGTGCTTTACCATCTGAGCCACTTGACGACCGGCGCTACGCATCCGAACTTCGTTGAGATGAATCCGTATCACAACCTGGTGATGGGCTTCCGGCAGCCGCTCTCGGCACTGTTCTACATCATTGCGATGAGCATGCTGGGCCTTCACCTGACGCACGGGGTCTGGAGCATGTTCCAGTCGGTTGGATTCAATCACCCGCGTTACACTCACACTTTGCGCACATTTGCCACGGTTGCTGCGGCAGTCATTTCTCTCGGTAACATTTCGATCCCCGTCTGCGTTCTGCTCGGAATCATCGGAAAGGATCTTGTCTAACCATGACGCTTAACTCTCGCATCCCCACTGGACCGATTGAGAAGGCTTGGGATTCCACCAAGTTCAATATGAAGTTGGTCAATCCGGCCAACAAGCGGAAGTATCACGTCATCGTGGTCGGCACTGGTTTGGCTGGTGGCGCCTGCGCAGCCTCGCTGGGTGAACTGGGCTACAACGTCACTGCATTCTGTTTTCAGGATTCTCCGCGCCGCGCCCATTCGATCGCCGCGCAGGGCGGCATCAACGCAGCCAAGAATTACCGCAATGATGGCGACTCGATCTATCGGCTCTTCTACGACACACTCAAAGGCGGCGACTTCCGAGCTCGCGAGCATAACGTCTATCGTCTGGCTCAGGTGTCAGTCAATATCATCGACCAATGCGTTGCGCAGGGCGTTCCGTTCGCTCGTGAATACGGCGGTACGCTGTCGAACCGCTCCTTTGGCGGCGCTCAGGTTTCACGTACCTTCTATGCTCGAGGCCAGACAGGCCAGCAGCTTTTGATTGGTGCCTACCAGGCGCTGGAGCGCCAGGTTGCGGCGGGCCAAGTGAAGATGATCACGCGTACCGAGATGGTGGACCTGATCGTGATTGACGGTAAGGCTCGCGGCATCGTGACGCGGAATCTCGTGACCGGCAAAATGGATGTTCACATTGCGGACGCTGTGGTGCTGGGTACTGGCGGCTACGGCAACGTCTTCTATCTTTCGACCAACGCCAAGGGTTCAAACGTAACGGCGAACTGGCGCGCGCACAAGCGCGGGGCACTCTTTGCCAACCCTTGCTACACACAGATCCATCCCACTTGCATTCCTGTCTCGGGCGAGTATCAATCGAAGCTCACGCTGATGTCGGAATCGCTTCGCAACGACGGGCGCATCTGGGTTCCGAAACAGCCGAACGACAAGCGAACGCCAGATCAGATCCCCGAGGAAGATCGCGATTACTATCTCGAGAGGTTGTATCCGAGCTTCGGAAATCTCTCGCCTCGCGACATCTCCTCACGTGCCGCCAAAAGAGTCTGCGACGAAGGCCGCGGCGTTGGTGAAACCGGCCTTGGTGTTTATCTCGACTTCCGCGACTCGATCCAGCGCCTGGGTGAAAATACGATTCGCGAGCGCTACGGCAACCTGTTTGAGATCTATGACCGCATCACGGGTGAGAACCCCTACAAGATCCCGATGCGGA
The DNA here is from genome assembly GCA_046590555.1 of Bryobacter sp. GTDB lineage: Bacteria > Acidobacteriota > Terriglobia > Bryobacterales > Bryobacteraceae > Bryobacter. Next base: position 4,740 of record JBKJUN010000939.1, read on the forward strand.
TCTTCCCGGCCGTGCACTATACGATGGGCGGCTTGTGGGTCGATTATCATTTGCAGTCAACGATTCCAGGCCTATTCGTGCTCGGTGAGGCCAACTTCTCCGACCACGGTGCCAATCGCCTTGGTGCCAGCGCGCTAATGCAGGGCCTGGCTGATGGTTACTTTGTGGCTCCTTACACGATCACGAATTACCTGGCTGAGACCAAGCTTGAAAAGGTTGCCACCGATCATATGGAAGCCAAGGGTGCGCTGGCTAACGCCGAGGGCATTACCAAGCGGCTGCTCAATGCTAAGGGCAAAAAGACGGTTACGCAGTTCCACCGCGAATTGGGTAAAACAATCTGGGATTATTGCGGC
>JBKJUN010001055.1:0-5578 GCA_046590555.1 Bryobacter sp.
GCCCGGATCTTCTTCACTGTCCTGGGCGCGGGCCGACTCGGGATTTTACTGTTGGAATGCGGTAAAGACATACGTAAGTAAAGACTATGAGTTCTTGCTGGTAGCGCGCAAGACACCACGGCTGGTGGACGAGTTACAGGCGGCGGCCTGGAAGAAGTCCAAGCATACCGACGCGGACTTCGAGTGCGAGTTCTCGCTGATGGGACGGCTACGGGAGATCCAAAGAAAACCCAATGGATACCGGCCTGTGGTGCCCATTCCACTGCGCGCATAGAAAATTATGCACAGGCTTGGCTCCCAGCTAAAACAGGCCAGAAACAAGAGTTCAAAAGCGACAATCAACTTATCAAGACCGCAAAAACTCGGGATGGAGCAATGCCCCTGCAATGGGGTAATGGATCGCCGTTGCTATGCATAATTTAGGTGCAATGGACATTCCGGTTGCCTCCAATTTGCTTTGAGAATAACAGGAGTGGGCTCAAACAACCTCACCCGCGAGAGCTCTGAACCACTGGATTGAGAGCGCTTACCCCAAACGCTTGCGCATCCGCTCCTGATCGAGATCTCCCGTCCAGCGCGCCACCACAATGGCAGCAACACCATTGCCCACCACGTTAGTCAGCGCCCGGGCCTCACTCATAAATCGGTCAATCCCGAGGATCAAAGCCAAACCACCAACGGGCACATTACCCACTGCAGACATCGTCGCAGCCAGCACAATAAAGCCGCTGCCAGTAACACCAGCCGCACCCTTTGAAGTCAGCAACAGCACAGCCAACAGTGTAATCTGTTGCGTCAGCGTCATCGGTGTATTCGTCGCCTGGGCCACAAACACAGCAGCCATCGTCAGGTAGATTGAGGTCCCATCCAGGTTAAAAGAATAGCCAGTGGGGATCACCAAACCCACGGTCGACTTCCCTGCCCCCAGCCCCTCCATCTTCGCCATCATTCTCGGTAGCGCTGCTTCGCTCGAAGACGTACCCAGAACAATCAACAACTCCTCACGGATATAGCGCAGAAACTTCCAAATGCTGAAACCATGCACTTTGGCAATCGTCCCCAGTACAACAAAGACAAAAAGCAGACAGGTCAGATAAAAAGTACCCATCAACTTGGCCAGTGAAAGCAGGCTTCCGATTCCGTAAGCACCCACGGTAAACGCCATCGCTCCAAAAGCCCCGATCGGTGCCAGGTACATGATCATTTTTACGATGGCAAACAATATCTCGGAAATTTTCTCGATCAGCGCAAAGACATTGCTGACTCTTCCACCCACCTTCTGCAACGCCACTCCAAACAGAATGGCAATCAGCAGCACCTGCAGAATCTCACCCCTGGCAAAAGCATCCACCATCGTTGCCGGGATGATGTGCAGGATAAAGTCCTTCAGGCTCTCCATCTTCCCCGGTCCCGCATAAGCCGCCACAGCCCCTGCATCCAGTGTCTTGATGTCAACGTTCATGCCAGCACCCGGCTGGATTACATTGACCACAACCAGGCCAACCAGCAGCGCAATCGTACTCACCACTTCAAAGTAGAGCAACGCCAGTCCACCCGTGCGTCCCACCCGCTTCAGGTCTTCACTGCCGGCAATCCCGATCACCACCGTACAAAAAATGATCGGCGCGATGATCATTTTAATTAGCTTGATAAAACCATCTCCGAGCGGCTTCATCGCCGCGCCGGTCGCGGGGGCGTAGTGGCCCAGAAGAGCTCCTACGCCAATCGCAACCAGCACTTGAAAATAGAGAGACCGGTAAATCGGCACCCGCGCCGCTACAGTCTGCATATCAGCAGTTCGCGCTCATAGATCACCTCAGGGGGCAGATGGTCGTGAAGCTCAATAAACAGCTCCTCGTGACCCAGCACTTCGCTCTTCCACGCCGCCCGGTCAAAGGCCTGCAATTCGTCAAATTGGCTCTTGGCAAACTCAAGCCCATTCCAGTCGATATCCTCGTAGCGCGGCACATAGCCGATCGGCGTCTCACGGCCATAAGCGCGGCCATGCGAGCGGTCCACGATCCACTTCAGCACACGCATGTTCTCGCTGAAGCCAGGCCACAGAAAGTTGCCATCTGAATCGCGACGGAACCAGTTCACATGGAAGATACGCGGTGTCTGCGTCAGTGTCCGCTGCATGCGAATCCAGTGCCGGAAGTAATCGCCCATGTGATAGCCGCAGAAAGGCAACATCGCCATCGGGTCACGACGAACCTTACCCACAGCCCCTACCGAGGCAGCAGTCGTTTCAGACCCCATAGTGGCCCCAACATAAACACCAGCACTCCAGTTGAAGGCCTGATACACAAGCGGGATACCGGTCGGTCGGCGGCCTCCAAACAGGAACGCGCTAATCGGCACGCCGTTCGGATTCTCCCATTCCGGATCGATCGTCGGGCACTGGCTGGCAGGCGCGGTAAATCGCGAATTCGGATGCGCAGCCTTGGCGCCAGTCTGCTTGGCAATAGCCGGAGTCCAGCGGTTGCCCTTCCAGTCGATGCATTCGGCGGGTGGCTCGTCCGTCATACCTTCCCACCAGACCCCACCATCAAGCGTTAATGCAGTATTGGTAAAGATCGTATTTCGAGAAAGCGAAGCCATCGCATTCGGATTCGTCTTCATCGACGTACCCGGCGCCACGCCAAAGAACCCCGCCTCAGGGTTGATGGCGTGCAGCACTCCATCGGCATTCGGCTTGATCCAGGCAATATCGTCACCGACCGTCCAGACCTTCCAGCCCTCGAAGCCTTGCGGCGGAATCAGCATCGCAAAGTTCGTCTTGCCACAAGCACTAGGGAAGGCCCCGGCCACATAAGTCTTCTCACCCTGCGGGCTCTCAACGCCCACAATCATCATGTGCTCCGCCATCCAGCCTTCGTCGCGAGCGATGTTAGAGGCGATACGCAAAGCAAAGCACTTCTTACCCAGAAGCGCGTTGCCACCATAGCCGGAACCATAGCTCCAGATCTCGCGCGTTTCCGGAAAGTGCACGATGTACTTGTCGGGATTACACGGCCACGCAACATCCTTCTGTCCACCGGTGAGCGGCATTCCGACACTATGCATGCAAGGCACAACACGCTTCTCGTTCTTGTCGATCTCTTTATAGACCGCCATCCCGATCCGCGCCATGATCCGCATGTTCACAACAACATAAGGCGAATCGGTCAACTGCACACCAATCTGTGACATGGGCGAGCCAATCGGCCCCATGCTGAAAGGCAGCACATACATCGTTCGGCCCTTCATGCATCCATTGAAGAGTTCCTTCAACTTCTTGCGCATCGTAAAGGGCTCAACCCAGTTGTTCGTAGGGCCGGCACCGTCCTTGGAAAGGGAACAGATAAAGGTGCGATCCTCAACACGAGCAACGTCGTTAGCGTCAGAGCGAGCGTAATAACAACCAGGCCACAGTGCTTCATTCAGCTTGGTAAACGTGCCACCAGCAACAAGCAGATCGCAGAGCGACTGCTTCTCTTCGGCGGACCCATCGACCCAATGAATCGAATCGGGTTTGGTCAACTGGCTCATCTTGTCTACCCACTTGAGGAGATTCTTGTTCTCACTCAAAGGGGTAGCGTGGTTGCGCTCTTGCGGCATGGAAAGAAAATGTCCTTGGTTAAAAATGCAAAGCTAAAATACCAGCTTAACTGCCAACTGGATCACACGCGGATTTCCCGTCGTATTTCTGATCACACCGTAGCTGACAGCCGTAATGCTGCCGCCCGGATTGGCGAAATTGGCAATGTTCAGCATGTTGAAAAACTCAGACCGCCATTCCGCTGCCACCCGCTCGGTAATCGCAAACCGCTTGTTCACCGAGAAGTCAAGGTTACGCTGGATCGGTCCGCGCAAGATGTTGCGGCCACTGTCTCCCCATAAGTTTCCTGCTCTGACAAAGGCTGAGGTATTGAAGTATTGATTCAAGCGGTCCTGTGTACGGCCCGTCCGCTGTGCTGTCTCAACCGTGGCCCCGGGAGCCCAGCTTGCCCGGCTATTGGAAGTTCCGTAAAGCGCAGCACCGCTGGTATCAAGAATGCTGATCGGCGTTCCGCTCTGCATCACGGTGACACCCGCTACCTGCCAGCCTTCAAAGAACTTCTTTGCAAAGCCGGAAGAGCCCCAGGTAGGAATGTTGTAGCTAAAGTTCACAACAGCCCGGTGCGTCCGGTCAAAATCGGAAAGCCCGCGGTTCAGTCCAAGCCTCAGTTGGTCGCCTTCGGTCTGACTGAAGGTCGCCCCTGTGCCCGAGCCAGAATTGTTGTCAAGTGACTTCGCGAAGGTGTAAGAACCAAGCAGTCTCAAGCCTTTACTGAAGCGCCGTGTAACGCTGGTCTGCAATGAGTTGTAGCGCGAATCGGTCGAAGTCTCAAGCCAAACCAGGCCAGTCGGGCTGAACCCGACATAAGGCACGCGTAGCGCCGAATTGGCAGTGGTGTTGGTTGTGATGCCATTGATGGGCCGCTCCGGGCTAGCCAGAATCGGCTGATTGATCAACCGCTGCGTAGCTAGACGAGTCCCCTTGGTGCCCTGATATCCAACTTCAATCATCGTGCTGTCTGTGGCCTGATATTGCAGGTTCAAACCATACTGCTGCAGGTACGGCGTACGAAGCGTTGGATCGACCGCATTCAACCCGATCGCTGGCCGATCATTCGTATAGGGAGGTGCATAGATCCGCGGCACAATCGGAAATTCTGATCTCTGCGGCAAATTCGGATAAGGATCCCGAAGCGAAGCTGCAATAGCGGAAGCCGCCTGCAAATCCGTCCGGACATAGCCGGGCAGAGACAAGGCTTCGAGCAAGCCGAGCTGATTCGACAGACGATCATAAAACACGCCGTAGCCGGCTCGCACAACAAGACTCTTACTCACGCGATAGGCCATACCGACTCGTGGCGCAAAATTGCGCCGTGGCTCGTTGTCAATCAAAGTAGGGGAGACCTTTGGCAAACCTGGGACAGGTCGAAGAGCATTAGAGTTCTGGACGAACCCGGCGGTGGTCGAACCGCCAACCGGAGGCGGCTGATAAAGCCGCGTGTCGAAGCTGCCATTCCTGCCCGCCTTGTCGACGGCCAGCCCCAGGTACTCCCAACGCAAGCCTGCATTGATCGTCAAACGGGAGCTGATCTTCCAGTCATCCTGAACAAAGAAAGCAAGGTCAGTCATGCGATCCGCTCGCTCTGCCACGCCGCTGGCAACGCTCGAAGTATTGATGTTGCTAAAGCCCGTTCCATTGCCGCCTTCGGCAAGAGAGGTGCCAGGCAGACCAATCAGAAAGTCTCCAAAGCTTTGCAGCGTCATTGTGCCGCGCATACGGTTGTTCGAGTAGTAATTGTCCTGATAACGGCGCGCTTCAAGCCCGCCCTTGAACTGATGTTTGCCCTTGGTCCATGCCAGTGTATCCACCCAATGGAATGTATTCTGAGCCACGCCCTGATCGGCATTTACGCTATAGCCTATGCTGAATGCACCAGTCACAGTGATCTGCGGAATGTCGCCGAAGTCGGCTGAATTGAAGCGCCTCATCCCGATTCCGCTGAGCGGAATCTGAGTCTCGGGCTGCACAATACCCAGT
>JBKJUN010000175.1:0-2526 GCA_046590555.1 Bryobacter sp.
ACCCGAGCGGCGTAACCGAGGCAACCCCCAGCAACCAGCTCATCAGCACTGCCTCAGCCCGATTCCGAAACTGTGAACGCCCCTTGCTCACCCCTCGCGCTCGATCCAGCCCCCGCCCACTACCACCTCTCCCTGGTAGAACACAGCCGCCTGTCCCGGTGTCACCGCACGCTGCGCGACATCAAACTCAACCTCGGCACCGCTCGGGTCAGCCTTGGGATAAATCGTCGCCATCGCCGGCTGATGCCGGTTCCGGATCCTCACCTCCGCCCGAAGCGGCTCCGTCGGCACACCCAGAGAAATCCAGTTGATGCCCTCCACCACAAAGCGCTTCTTCATTAGCGCTTCCCCAGACCCCACCAGAATCTCGCGCGTCGCCGGATTCGTCTGGATCACATATAGAGGCTCACCCACCGCCACATTCAAGCCACGTCGCTGCCCCACCGTAAAGTGATGCACACCCGCGTGCTCGCCCAGCTTCTTCCCTTCACGATCTACAATGTTGCCACTGGTAACATCTGTCGTAATCCCTTGCTCTTTGAAGTAAGCATCGATAAACGCCGCATAGTCCCCATTCGGAACAAAACAGATCTCCTGGCTATCCGGCTTCTCGGCTACCGGTAAGCCAAGATCAATCGCGAGCTGCCGCACATCCGACTTAATCATTCCACCCAGCGGAAACATCGTCCGCGCCAACTGCTCCTGCGTCAGCCCCCACAAAAAGTAAGTCTGATCCTTGCTCGTGTCCGCAGATCGCAACAACTGCCACCGCCCCGTCGTTTCATCCAGCCGAATCTGCGCATAGTGCCCGGTAGCAATCTTCTCCGCCCCAATCCCATCCGCCATCTCCATAAACTGGTCAAACTTGATGAAGTTATTGCAAAGCGTACAAGGGATCGGCGTCTTCCCCGCAACATAATCCGCCACAAAAGGCTTCACCACATGCTGCTCAAACCGGTCCTCGAAATTCACCACGTAATAAGGAATCCCCAGCGTCTGCGCCACATACCGGGCATCATAAACATCGTCGAGCGAACAACATCTGCCCGTGGCAGCGTCACTAGATACCTCAGGCAACCGTCGCTGATTCCACAACTGCATCGTCAAACCCACCACGGGCTCACCCTGGCGCTTGAGCAATCCAGCCACCACAGAAGAATCAACGCCGCCGCTCATCGCAACAGCAATCGGAGCTACATCAGACATATACAGGAGACAACTTTCTCAATCGCGCCACACTCTCGGCCACTGCCGCAATCAGCGCATCTACTTCTTCAACCGTATTCGACAACCCAAGCGAAAACCGGATCGCCGACCGCGCATCCGCCGGGCTCAAACCCAGCGCCAGCAAAACATGCGACGGCTCAACCGACCCGCTAGAACATGCCGAACCACTCGATACTGCAAAACCCTTCATATCGAGAGCAATCACCAGGCTCTCACCCTCAATACCAGGGAACCTCAAGTTCGTAACATTCGGTGCCCGCCGCACCCGGTCGCCATTCACAAACGCATCGGGAATCCGCGCAAGCAAACCCGCCTCCAACCGGTCCCGCAAACTACCATCCATCAATCGAACCGCCTCACAAGCCGCACCAAGCCCCACCGCTCCCGCGACATTCTCCGTGCCCGGCCGCCGGTCCCGCTCATGATGCCCACCAAAAGTCCGCTTCCTCAACGGCACCCCCTTCTTCACATAAAGCGCCCCCACACCCTTCGGCCCATTCAACTTATGCCCGCTAAGGCTCAACAAATCAACCCCCAACTCGCGCACATCGATCTTCATCCTGCCCGGCGCCTGCACCGCATCGCAATGCACAAACACCCCGGCCGCACGAGCGATCGAAGCCACTTCCTCCACTGGCTGCAAACTCCCGATCTCATTGTTAATCGCCATCAAACTCACAGCACGCGTATTCGGGCGCAACGCCCGCCGCACATCCTCAGCGTCTACTACGCCACCCTCACCCACAGGCAGAAACGTCACCTCATGGCCCAGCCCCCGTAACTCTTCCAGCACATTCAACACGGCCGGATGCTCAATCGCGCTACTCACAAAGTGCGCCGTCACACCAGCCTCCACCAACCCAAACAAAGCCAGATTATTCGCTTCCGTGCCACCGCTCGTAAACACGACTTCTTCAGCCTTGGCCCCAATCAACCCGGCCACCTGCCGCCGCGCTCGCTCAAGCATCTGCCGCGCTTCCTGCCCATAGCCATGAATGCTTGAAGCGTTCCCAAAGACACCCGTCAGAGCAGGCATCATCGCCTCAACGACGGAGTTGGCAACAGGAGTCGTCGCGTTATGGTCAAAGTAGGCCCGCACGCCTCTATTATCGCTTGCGAACTACCGTCGAGTCCCGCAACCCAAGACTCTGGTAGATCTGCCGCGTCGCATCGCTCTTGTTCAGCGTATAGAGATGAATCCCGCTCACCCCGTTGTCGAATAGATCCCGGCACTGTTCCGTAGCCCAGTGGATACCCACATTGCGCACTGCCGCCGGGTCATCCTGGCACCGCTGCAAC
>JBKJUN010000575.1:0-3623 GCA_046590555.1 Bryobacter sp.
GGAGAATGGAGTGAGGCTTGTGAAGTTTGCGCTGGGGCTGGCACCTGTGCAGGCACCGCCCGTGGTGGCGAGGACTGTTGAATTGAGGGAGATGACCGCACAATTGTCTGCGGCAAAGAATCCGGAGAGGCTGGCGGTGGAGGCTATGAAGGAAGTCATGTCAAAGCTCTGCTCAAGAATGTAGCTCGCAAATTCGCTTGGGAAGGAAACAGAAGAGTTAGGTAATTCTCTGGCGGGGGAGATCCAGCGGGCATTAAGGCCGATTTCGTTGTAGTACGGAACTTGCCATCGGGTTAGGAAGGTATTTGCCGTACCTGAGCCGCCGATGAGACTGAAATGGGTTTCGGGCTGGTTCGGCTTGCCAGGTGCGCTGGCTGGCCCGAGGGGATTGTTTAAGGCGTCCGTTCCGGTGTTGAAAAGGGGGATGGCTGCGGCGGAGAGGCTGGCGGCCAGGGCAATGACAAAGATTAGAGGTTTCATAGTAGAGGGGTTCCTTACTATGGGGTGCGGGAGCTGGAAGAAAGAGGGGTCACGAAACTATGAGAAAGCTGATTTTTTCCCAGTGCTGCAAATTGAGCTGGTTTGCTTGATTCGCCGCCCTAAGCAAAAGCCATGATTCGGCCAAACTGACGGAGATCATGCCGCAGACGGATCGCGACGCGATGGGCTACTTGAGGCTTAACTGATCGATTGCTCCTTCGAAGTTTTTGAGGATTTCGATTTTCTCCTGCGGTGCGGTCTCGCTGGTGAGTTGGCCGTTTGTGGTGGTGCGGCGGGTTGTCTTGGTTTGCTCAATTGTGACCTGTGTCCAATGGCGGGTTTCGGCAGGCCAGATCCAGAAGCTTAGTTTGTAGGTTTTGAGTAACTTGTTCAGCGTTAGATTGGCGTTGGCTAGGTAGAGGGCGTGGCCGGTTTTACCTGGGACGGCGAAGGCGTGCTTGCCTTCGATGGTGAAGTCGGGATTGGTCTCGAGATCGTCCATGGTGCCGAATTGCGTTCGGGTGGGTTTGGGTTGAGGACTGAGTTGGCTTAAGAGCTTGGTGAGCGTTGCGAGGATTTTGGGCTCGGCTTCGACTTCGAGGCCTGCTGATCTTGCAGGCCAAGTGGTGTAGCCGCCGAGGGCGTGCTGCTCTGGCGGGGGGATGTAGCCTTCGGCTCCGTTGGCTAGTTCTATGTTTATTAGCTTGGGGAAGCTGGTTCTTGCGCGGAGCTTAAGGCCGGAGATGGCGTAGACTTCGTTGGGCCAGGAGGCTATCGCTAGCGTGCCGAGTTGGAGGGCTTGGAGTTTGATCGTTCGCTTGGGTTCTTTGTCGAGATAGATCACTTCTCTTGCGTAGACTTCTGGTTGGTTTTTGGGTTTATTGGTGCCCATCGTCGCTAAGATTTTGTTGGCCCATTCGAGGCGTTCTGGTGAGGGGAGGCGGCGGGTTAGCGTGAGTTCTGTCTCTAGCATCTTGAGGATGGGGCGCTTTTCGTATTCGATGGATTGGTAGGCTTTGATTGCGCTGTCGACGATGCCGCTGGTGTAGGTTTCGATGGTGAGGGCTTTGTTGGCTGGCTTTGAGTAATCCATGTACATCATGTCGCCGCTGGTGCCTTGGCTCATGATGGCGACGAAGTCTTTGGGGGCGTTGATGCGTTGCTCGAATTGCTTGGCGAAGACGCCGGGGTAGTCGCTGGAGATTGGCTTTGAGTTGAAGTAGTGCATGGCGTAGTTGGCGAGCATCGCTATGGGCTGGCCTTTTTCGGACTGGATTGCGAGAACGGTTAGGGTTGGATCTACCGGGCCTGTGGGTAGGGTGACGTCGGGGTTCTCGTAGCCGGGGTGCATGTTGGCGCGGACGGTTTTGTTGCCGAAGGGGTCTGTGAGTTCTTTACCGGCACGATAGATGAAGCTGCGGACGAAGGTGTGTTCGCGGTCTGCGATGGCAGCGCTGCCGATGCGGGCCGGGGTGAGACGCTTGTTCGCTTCAATGATGGCTTCGGCTAGCTTGGCGGGGAGCCATTTGGCATAGCGCTCGTCGACGCTTGAGCCTAGGCAGGACATGGCGGCGGGGGCGAAGTGGGTGTGGGTGGCCGAGATGAGTTGACGGTTGGCGGGGATGCCGGTGGATTTTTCGGCAATGGCTTTGGCTTCGTCGATGAGCTCGCGGGGCATCATGCAGGAATCGACTACGACGATGGCGGTTTTGAGGTTGCCTTGCTGGAGGACGATTGCTTTGGCGTAGAGGGGGGCTGAGACCGAGGTGGCGGTGCGTTCGAGCATGCCGCAGTTGATGATGAGGGGGAACCAGGTGGGGGTGATGTCGATCTGGGCGGCACCGGCGAGGAGGATGGCGAGGAGTGGATGCATGTGTGGTTAGTGAACGTCCTTGAATTCGGCTCGCCAGATGGTGGGGTTGACGGATTCGGTTTTGGTGAGTTGGCCGGCGTAGTAGTAGGGTCGGGTATTTTCTTGTGGGTTGTGGGCGTAGTAGAGCGTGACCGGATGATTGCTGAGTTGCTGGCTGGTGATGTAGCCGACGAGGGCGTGCTCGAGGGAGTGGTAGCCGTTTTTCCAGGGCCATTGCTTGGGGAGGTCGTCGGCGGGCGGCTTGCCGGTTGCGTTTAGGACAGTGGTCCAAACTTCGCCGTAAGTGGGGTCTACGAATTTGTCGAACCAGTAGCTGTAGGTACGCTCCAAATACTTTGCTGTGTCTTTGTTGTTGATGGCCATGGTGGCGGCGAATTGGTCGAGCTCCGCGTAGATCCACCAGGATTTGTCGAGGTCGAGTTCCCCGCCCTGCTTGACTCCGGAGGCCCAGGAACCGTTGCTCTGTTGGTAGGCTCGGGCCAGGACTTTGGGGCCGTTGGTTTCGGCGAAGTCTACTAGATTCGTTTCGCCGGTGAGGAGGCCGGTGTAGCGGATCATCCACATGGCTTTGATGGTGTGGCCGAAGTCGGTGGCGGCGGTTTTGGTGTTGACATCTTCGGGCTTGTTGGCGGTGAGGAAGAAGAGGTTGTCCTGGGGACTGTAGAACTGATCGATCATCAGGTTCGCTATCACCGATAGAGCTTGCTTTGATTCGGTTTGGTATGGCTCTGGAAGGGTTGGCGTTAGGAGGATCATGTAGGCGTTGAGCTGGTCGAGTTGGGCTACGAGCCTTTTGTCGTCCCCGTTGGTTGTGAGGTCCCAGCGAAGGGCGTTGGTGTTGGGGTTGTAGTATTTGCCGAGGATGTGGTCGCGGACGTACATGATGTCGTAGAGGGTGTCAGCATCTCTGGTGAGGTAGTAATAGAAGCTCATGCCGAGGAGGCCGTAGGCTAGTTCCTGTGGGTTGCGTGTTGCGACGGTTGGACCCCATTGGGCGTTGGGTAGAGCCCTGGTGACGAAGAGACCGCCGTGGCGGGGGTCGAGCATGTTGTTGCGGATGAAGTCGACGCCGGACTTCATGAGTTCCAGGTAGCGGGCTTCGCCGGTTAGGTGGAAGGCGACTCCGTAGGCGTAGGTTTGGCGGGATTGGGCGACGAGGAAATGCTGTTGCTGTGTGAGCCAGCCGTTGCGGCCGACTTCGAGGCAGGGGCGCTGGAAATTGACTGCGGTGCCGTCGTTGCAGCGGGTGGTGGGGAATGCACCTTGCGGG
>JBKJUN010000644.1:0-1499 GCA_046590555.1 Bryobacter sp.
ACTGGTCCCCCACCACCGGGTGCCCCACATAAGCACAATGGATCCGCAACTGATTCGTCCGCCCGGTCACCGGTTCCAACTTCACCAAAGTCCTGTGCCCCAGTCGCTCGTGGACCCACAACCGAGACAAAGCTGCCTTACCCTCCTCACGAACACCCCAGGCTGGCTTCATCAAAGCGTCGCGCCCAATCGGAGCATCAATCTCAAAAGCATCCTCAGCCACAACCCCCTCCACCAGCGCTACATACTCCTTCTTAACGTGCCCCGCCGTCCAAGCCCGCGTCAACACCCCTAGCGCCGCCTCCGTCTTTGCAACAACCAACACCCCACTCGTCTCCTGATCGAGCCGGTGCGGAAACCAGAACCGCTCCCCCTTCAGATGCCAGGCCAGCGCATTGGCCAGCGTCCCTGTCTTCACGTGCATTGTAGGATGCACCAGCATCCCCGCCGCCTTATTTACAACAATCAACCCCTCGTCCTCAAACAGCACCTCAAGCGGAATCTCCTCCGCCCGCCGCGCTGTCGCCGCCTCAAGATCGACATCAATCAACACAAGCTGCCCGGCCCGCACCTTGCGCCCCCAGTTCTCCACCACCTCACCTGCCACAAGGCAAAAGCCCTGATAAACCCGCCCCTGCAAATACATCTGACTCAGCCCGCCAAAACGCCGAACGAGAAAGCGCTTAACACTCAGGCCTTCCTCCTCGACCGCGACAATCAGTTCCATCAAACGCTCAAATCCTTTCAAAACTGGTTCAATAGTATAAGAGACCATATTTAATGCGAATTGCCTACTTTGACGCGTTCTCCGGCGTAAGCGGAGACATGACCGTCGGTGCCCTGATCGACGCCGGTGCCGATGCTCATAAACTGATCCACGGTCTCGAACATCTTGGCCTCGGTGCAACATACAAAGCCACCAAGACCGTCCGCTACGGCATCACCGCCACCAAGTTCGACGTCCTCATCGGCGACCAACCGGCCGACCAGGTCCATCACCATCACCACCACGACGGCGAGGCCCACGATCACGACCATACCCACGATCAAACCCACGATCACAGCCACCGCGGCCTAACCCAGATCCTCGAGCTGATCGACAAAGCCAAGATCCCCGCCCCCGTCAAAGCCTCTTCAAGCCGAGTCTTCCAAGTCCTCGGTGAAGCAGAAGCCGCCGTCCACGGCCTGCCAATCGAGAAGGTCCACTTCCATGAAGTCGGCGCAGTCGATTCCATCGCCGACATCGTCGGTGCCTGCTACGGTCTCCACCTCTTGAAAGTCGACGAAGTGTACAGCGCCCCCATCAACGTTGGCTCCGGCACTGTCAAAGCAGCCCACGGCATTCTCCCCGTGCCCGCCCCTGCCACCGCCCTATTACTAAAAGGCAAGCCCATCTACGTCGACGGCCCAGCCTTTGAGCTCACTACGCCAACAGGCGCTGCTATCCTCGCCGCCCTCGCCAAAGGCTACGGCAACATGCCCTCCCTCAGCATCAGCTC
>JBKJUN010000645.1:0-9930 GCA_046590555.1 Bryobacter sp.
GCCCTGCAAAACGACGATGGCTCCTGGCTTGTCACTGGCGTCTATGGTGGCCCCAGCGCAGCCGCTGACAGCCTCACCCTCGACATCACCTCAGAGTTTGTTGCCCTACAATCCTTCATGGGAGTTCTACCCCTTGTCTAATCCTTACGAAAACAAAGTCAAAAAATTGCTGGCCACCGGTGCTACCGCCTGGGGCTCAGCTACGATGGGCACTGCTCCGCTCGCAGCCAAGCTCGTTGCTACCTCTGGTGTCGACTGGGTCTGGATCGATACCGAGCATTCGAGCTTTGGTGCCGAATCGATTGAGATGCTACCGCCGCTGATTCGACAGTCTGGTGCGATGCCTCTGGTACGTATCGCTGGCCTCGATCCGAACCTGATGAAGAAGGCCCTCGACATCGGCGCGCAAGCCGTCATGATTCCCCAAATCGACTCCGCCGAACAGGCACGGCTGGCTGTCCAATACGCGAAGTATCCGCCGATGGGCTCTCGTGGTGTTTCCCCCATGTGGACCTTCTACAACGATGTCCCCTGGGGCGAATACCTCCCGCATGCCAACGACGAAACGATGATCGTGGTGCAAGTAGAATCGGTCGCAGCCCTCGATCAAGTGGAAGCAATCGCCGCTGTCGATGGAGTCGATGTCGTGCTCGCAGGGCCCATGGATCTGTCTGCAGCCCTTGGCCATATTGGAGAGACGAATCACCCCGATGTGCAGCGCTTCCTTGAAGACTTCCCCGCCCGGGTGGCCAATGCTGGAAAGGTTCCAGGCATTGCCCTCGGCGGTTACGAAGCCTCAGCCAAGGCCTGGAGCCAGGGCTACCGCTTCATCAACTTCGGCAACCTTTACTTCGATGGCTTCCACGGCATCAAGGCCAACCTTGCCCGGTTAAAGGCGCTCAGCGCCAAGTCCGCGTAAGCGCCCCTTGCGCCGGATAGTGTAGCTTCTTCATCCGCTCCACTGCTGCAGCATCGGGAGCGGCGCGGCAAAGGTCCCATTCCTGGCCTAGTGTGTAGGCTCCAATGACGAGAAAGCCGGCACTCGCCGAGATCCGGCAATGGCCCGTACCGCAGGGCAAAACGGCAAGATCACCTGCCTTCACGCTGACCTCTACTCCACCCGGCAACTCACCGCCGAGAATCAGCTTCGCCTCACCCCTGGCAAAACCCAGCACCTCGTGTGCTGTCGAATGATAGTGATGGAATGGGTAGACACCGTTGCGCCACTGGGGCTTCCAGCCGCTCTTTGAAATCAGATCTTCAAAGGCCTCAACGGATGTCGCCGGTGGAACTAATTCCCGATAGAGCAGCACTGGGAGCTTCTCGTTGTTCGGCATCCATCCATTGCGCTTTAGCAGGATCGATTCTGGCTCCTTGCCAGGAGCAAGCATCGCGGCTAGAGCTTGAGTGAGCGTTCGACGGTCCATACTATCTTCCAAGCCGGCGCAAGAGGTCGGCCTTAAAGCCCGGCTTCACGTCGTAGCAGTAAGTGACGCCCTTGCCTTGTGTCACCAGGAATTGGGCCTTCTCAATCCTTGCGCTCATCGGGGAGCAAATCAAGTCCTTACGGTCTACGAGTGCGCCAACAGCCAATGAATCAAAGGGATTGAAGCCTTCAGCGCCAAAGCGATCCTTCCAGAAGGCGAGCCAGTCGAGTACGGAAGGCATCATCCACTTCATACCCGGGCTGCTGAGCTTACGCATCTCCGCTTCCTTCATCCAGACCTTGGATGAGATCTCCCAGGGAGCGAGCGTTAATGGTGCACGCGAGTCGAGCAAGACTTGAAAGGCTGCTATGTCGAGTTCGAAATTCAAGTCTCGAAACGGGGTCTGTTGCTTCGGCCCCGCCACAAAGAGTTGGCCCGGACGCCTGCCCGCAACGGCAACCATGCCGTCAATCTGTTTGGCCAGTTCGGGATGATTCTTGAGCACAGTCGCGACGTTAGTCGCAGGGCCGAGGATCAGGATCGTCAGCCTTCGTTGCCTCAACTCGCGCGCCAATGCCTCGCTGGCTGCTGTCTCTTTACCCAGGCCGGCTGCACTGCTTGCGCCATCGTAGACAGCCAACCCAGTTGGTCCAAACTTGCTAACAATCTCGCGACCAATCCTGGAGGCGGTGGGCAGATCGGCATTACCAAAGACAAAGCTTACCCCGCGCACCTTGAGCTCGGGCGAAGCAAAGGCCTGCAGCAGGGCGATACCATCGTCGACTTCTTTACCGCCTGGGGCAACTGAAGGGTCCGTGTCGATCCAGACTTGCGTTTGTGCCATCAGCGCCAGGGCTAAAACTAAAGACATACAAGCTCCCGAGACAACTCAAGCCATTGCCTCTTCTTTTCAAAATCAGCCTTGAGCGGCAATTGCGCCACCCCAATCAGCCGGCGCATGATCTCGGCACCGGCATAGCGCTTGGCAAGCGCCCAATCGGCCGGTCTGCTGTAGTGAGCCATCACTGTCTGCCAAAACTCGCCAGCGTCGATCAATTCAAGGTGAGCGAGGAAGATACCGAGATCATACTCGGCATCACCGAGATAACAGAACTCAGGATCGATGACGGCAATTCCCTTGGCGGCATTGAGCCAGCTACCGGGAAAGAAGTCCCCATGCAGCAATGTCTTGCCATCGGCGAGGTAACGCTGGCCGAGCGCTCTTACCTTTGCGCAATACTCAGTGTCTAAGAGCAAAGGTGCAGCAAGTTCTTCAAAACCTAGCCCGTTGTCCGTCTGCAACGGAAACTCATATTGATGCTCATGATTAAGCGCCCGCATAGCCTGGTTCGGAAGAGCATCAACCTTGATCGCATGGAGGGCCACGAGGTAAGCAGTCAGTTCCATAACCGCCGATTCGGTCAAAACTTCACTCTGGAAGTCACCGAGATCCTCAAGCCACAAAAGATGGGACTCTTCGTCGAAGCCCAATAGTCGAGGCATTCGCGAGGCAACGCCCGGAGCACTGGCCACCAGTGAATAGAATCTGGCTTCCACCGCTGCCCGCTCAATTGGTGCGGCAATCTGAGGGTATTTCACCACCCATGGCCGAGCTTGTTTGAGAATGAAAGGTTTGTCGCCGTCCCAGGCCCGAACGGTCATGTTCATGTTGCCATCGCCAAGGCGCTCTGCCCGATTGGCGTTGCCCCAGCCCAACCCTTTCAGGTGGGCATCCATTGAGGGTAGATCGCTTGCCTCAAGTACGAAGTCTTTCATCGTCCAGCAACTCCCGGGCTACGCAATTCCGCATTGGGCCACTTCTGTTTGGCCGCATCGCTAAGTTCCACCTGCGGAATACGTGCTGCATGCTTCTTCTCAACGCAGTAGGTGAGGGTGACACGTTGCTTCAGCCGCTCGCGCATCTCAGAGAAGAACTCGGCGCGTACATAGGCATCGGAGGTTCCGCCACTGGCCTCGGCGAGCAGCGAAACAGATTGCTGTCCGACCAGGGCTGGGCGCATCGCTGGGGAATCATTGCCGACCGTTGGAGGCGGCACATTCAGCCTAGGGATTTTTCGTGAGGGAGCCGGATCGATAGCGAGATCGAGACTCACGCGTTCCGCGATCAGGTTTGCAGCCAATTGCTCTACGCGAATCTGCGAGCCACTATCGATGTTATCGCCAATCATGAAGATGGCCCGCTGGCGGGTAAGCCCGGCTTTGTCGAAAAGCTTGTAGGCATCGACAACCCCGTAGAGCGGCCGGGCGATTTGGAGATGAGTGCCATCGGCACCCTTCTCAATCGCCAGTCGAATCTGGGCGGCATCACGCGTCCAGCCCAATTGCTTTTTGGTGGAGACTCCGTAGGTGACCACAGCGACCTGATCCTCTAGTAAAAGGCTCTTCACCAGCAGATCTGCGGCCCCAGCGAGCAAGCCACCACGGCCCCGGTCTTCGATGAGGATCACGATGTCGGCGGGCAAGCCACTTGCAACTGAGAGAGCTGATCCTTCGATACCCTTGCCGCGCAGGACAAAGTCTTGAACGGAGAGGCCACGGACCGGCTCCTGTACACTGCGTTCGCGCACTTCCACCGTGACCGGCATCGCCACGAGCTTTTCGGGGCAGCTTTGCGCTTCGAGGCTGGCCAGAAACGCCACTAGAAAAATTCCCATTGATTTCATTTTCGCTCGCTTCTTCGGGAACTAAGGCCCGCATTGCGGTATCCAATAAAGGACCCTGAAGACTATGACGCTGCGAACCCCAAGTCACGTTCCGTTTGTAACTCTATTCCTTGTTGCGGTTCTACTGCTACTGGTGGTTCCTCGCGTGCTGCCTTACGCGAACCTATACTGGGCGGGCGGCTTGATGCTGGGATGTCTCCTGCTGGCCAGTGCAACGATACTGATCGGTGGCGGACCAGGCTATTCATCGACATTGCCCTCGGCCCTCTGGCTTATTCCGGCTTTGATCTTTACCAATCAAAATAGCCTGGTAGGACTTGTTTGCCTGATTCCAATGCTGGCCGGTTTGAATCAGTATCTTCCCGGCAGCGAAGCCCCGCAGGCCCGCGGGCTGATTGCTGCTTTGCTTATCCAGGGTGCCATAGCCATTCACCTCAGTTCCCCTGCCGTGCTGGCACTTGTACCTGCCGCGCTGGGCATTGCGCTCATTCTCTGGGCAAAAGAAATCCCTCCCCGGCCTCGCGACTTCAGGCTCGCCTCAGGACTTACCGCAGCGATGCTCACGCTTTTTCTGCTGAGCCCTGCTGCGCCTCGTTTCCCCGGTAGCTCAGGTCAAGCGACTCCACTCGTTCCACCTCCGGCAGAATCGAATGCAGGCTCCAGCAGCAACGCGCACCTCGGCATCATCCTTCGCCCTAAAGTCGAGACACAAGATCATAAACTGCCTCCTCCTCCCAAGATCCAACCCGCAGTAGTGCGCGCGATTCCGAAGATTCCGATGGAGATCCCCTTCAGTGGAGTGTATTGGCTGTTTCAAATTCCGCTGATGAGGCCTCCGGCAAATTCTCCGGTCCTCGATGAATCACCGATAGATGGGGACTTCAGTTCCGACCAGTTGGCACCACTAAGGCTCGACGCTCACCAGACCTTCAACCAACCATTCCCGATGGGACGCATCGAATCGATCGGAGTCACGCTCTCAAGCCGGGACAAGTATCCCACTACTCTTTCACTACAATTGGTCGCCTCCACTTCAAAGACTCCTCAATATAAGGTCAATCTGGGTGAGTGGCCGATAGACAGCCTGGCATTGACTCAATCGCTGCGATTCAAGGTTCCAGCCTCCCCGTACATTGATGCGTTCGACCAACTGACGCTTCGCTTTCGCCTCACCTTCCCGCGACTGCATATCGCCCCTCGCATCGCGATCAACAAATTCACGATCTATCCCCGCTAAACTAGGGGTTCCACGATGGGCGACAAAGCACCTTTTATCCACCTTCACTGCCACACAGATTATTCGCTGCTCGACGGCGCATGCGAGATCTCTCAAATGATGGAGGTGGTGGCAGAACAAAAGGCTCCAGCCATTGCCATGACCGATCACGGAAATCTCTTTGGCGGGTCTGAGTTCTACAATGCGGCCAAATCCGCTGGCATCAACGGCATCATGGGATGCGAGATGTACGTGACTCAGCAGCCTTACACCGTCAAGAATGCCGCCAATCGCTACAACCACCTGGTGCTGCTTTGCGAGAACCAGGAAGGCTATCGAAACCTGATTGAGCTGGTCTCAACCGGCTATATCGACGGCTTCTACCAGAAGCCTCGCGTGGACAAGAGCTTGCTTGCGCGACACTCGAAGGGGCTGATCTGTCTGTCTGGCTGCCTGCGCGGTGATGTACAGGAAGCACTGCTCAACAACAAGTTCGACGATGCCCGGGCACTAGCCAATGAGTATCAGGACATCTTTGGCAAGGGGAACTTTTACCTCGAATTGCAAGATCATGGCCTGGAGCAAGACCGCAAGGTGATTCCAGAGGTGGAGCGACTGGCGCTCGATACCGGAATACCGCTGGTGGTGACCAACGACGCGCATTATCTGCGGGCTAGTGACCCTCACGCTCACGAAGCCATGCTTTGCATTCAGACCGGTCGCACGCTTTCTGACCCGAACCGCATGCGCTTTGATACGCCCGAGTTTTATCTCAAGACTCGGGCTGAGATGGAGAAGCTCTTTGGGCATGTGCCTAAGGCGCTTGACGCCACTTGGGACATCGCTCAGCGCTGCAAGCTGAAGTTGGAGAGTGTCGAAGACCCCTTCCCGGTCTTCCAGATTCCTGAGAATCATACGATCGACAGCTACTTTGAGTGGGTGGCCCGAGCGGGCTTTGAGAAGCGGCGGTCGAAGCTGGAGATCCTCGCGGCACAGGGGAATCTGCGTTATCCGCTTGAGGTTTATGAAGAGCGGCTGACGCGCGAAATTCGCATCATCCAGCAGATGAAGTTTCCGGGTTACTTCCTGATCGTCTGGGATTTCATTCGCCATGCCAAGCAATCGGGGATCCCGGTAGGGCCGGGGCGTGGGTCGGCGGCTGGATCACTGGTGGCTTACGCGATGGACATCACTGACATCGACCCGCTGCCTTATAACCTGCTCTTTGAGCGCTTCCTGAACCCCGAACGAATCTCGATGCCTGACATCGATATCGACTTCTGTACCCGTGGCCGGGGCGAGGTGATCAAATACGTCACTGAGAAGTATGGCCGCGAGCAAGTGGCGCAGATCATCACGTTTGGAACGCTGGGTGCCAGGGCGGCAATCAAAGACGTTGGCCGTGTGATGGATATGAGCTTTGCCGATGTCGACAAGTTGACGAAGCTGGTGCCGACGCAGCCGCTCAATATCAAGCTGAAGCAGGCCTTTGAGATGGAGCCCAACTTCGGGGAAATGGCCAAGGCCAACCCGAAGGTGCAGGAACTGCTCGATATCGCAGTGCGGCTTGAGGGCATGGCCCGCAACGCTTCGATCCACGCGGCGGGTGTTGTGATTTCGCCTCGCCCGATCAAGGATATTGTGCCACTTTATCGCACAAACAAGGACGAAATCGTCACCCAGTACGACATGGTGGGCCTTGAAAAACTTGGCCTGCTGAAGATGGACTTTCTGGGCCTGACGACGCTGACGATCATTGCCGATACGCTTGCACTGATCGAACGGCATCAGGGAATCAAGGTAGTGGTGGAAGACCTGCCGCTCAATGATGCGGCGGCTTACAAGGTCTTTTGCGATGGCCAGACTTCTGGCATCTTCCAGTTTGAATCTGACGGCATGAAGGACATTCTGATCCGGTACGCACCGGACAGGCTGGAAGACTTGATCGCGCTGAACGCGCTCTATCGGCCAGGCCCGATGGACATGATCGATGACTTCATCGACCGCAAGCATGGCCGCTCCAAGGTGACCTACGAGATCCCTGAGATGAAGGAGATTCTTGAGGAGACCTATGGCGTCATGGTCTACCAGGAGCAGGTAATGCAGATGGCGAATCTGCTGGCCGGCTATTCGCTGGGAGACGCCGATTTGCTGCGCCGCGCGATGGGCAAGAAGAAGCTGGAGGAAATGGCTGCCCAGCGGCAGCGCTTCCTCGAAGGCGCGATACGGAAGGGTTTTAACGCGAAGAAGGCCGAGAAGGTTTTTGACCACATGGAGAAGTTCGCGGGTTATGGCTTTAACAAGAGCCACTCGGCGGCCTACGCTTATCTCGCTTATGTTACGGCTTATCTGAAGGCCAATTACCGGCTTGAATTCATCAGCGCCCTGCTGACATCGGAAACCGGCAACACGGCCAAGGTGGTTCGTTATATCAACGAGTGCCGGGACCGGCAGATCCAGGTCTTGCCACCAAGTGTGAATATCTCAGACTTGAACTTCACGCCGTCGGGCGAGGGTATCCGCTTTGGACTTGGGGCGATCAAGAATGTAGGTGCCGGTGCGGTGGAAGCGATTATCAAGGTGCGAGACAAGGACGGCAAGTTTGCATCGCTTTATGAGTTCTGCGAGCGAGTGGACATGCAATCTGTCAATCGGCGCGTGATCGAAGCGTTAATCCGTTGCGGAGCGATGGATGAGTTGAAGGGCACGCGGTCGCAGAAGATGGCGATTCTCGATGCGGCGATCGAGACTGGCTTGCGGGCCTCGCGGGATCGCAACTCGGGACAATCGGGTTTGTTTGGTGATTTGTTTGGCGGCAATGAAGAAAAGCACGAAGAGGGTGAATTGCCCCGGGTGCCAGATTGGGATGCACCGCAGAAGTTGACCAACGAGAAAGAATTGCTGGGCTATTATGTCAGCGGTCATCCCCTGGATCAATATCGGGACAAGGTGAATGACTTGGGTTCGCACAATACTTCGACACTGATTGGAGTGGAGCGCGGAGTTGAAGTGAAAGTGTGCGGGTTGATCACCGGCATCCAGCGCAAGCGCAATCAGAAGCAGGAGCTTTGGGCGGCCTTGCAATTGGAAGACCTGCAAGGCACCGTGGATTGCATGGTGTTTGCCTCGAAGTTTGAGAGCCTGTCGAAGTACCTCGAAGAGGATAAAGCCGTGATGATTACGGCGAAGGTGCTGGTGGATGAGGGGTCCGCACCGCGGTTATCCATTCAGGATCTGGTGGCTTTGGACAATGCGAGAGTAAAACTTCCAGCCATGCTAAACCTGCGGATTCGACTTACGGATGACGAGGATAAGCGGGCGCTTGCGCTTGAAGATCTGGTGAAGCGGAAGCCGGGCCCGGCTTCGGTGCGAATCATACTCGAAAAAAGTCGCGACTTTTCGCTAACATTGGATCTGACAAGCAAAGTTCGGGCGGATAAGGAATTTCAGGGAGAGCTCTCCAAGCTCTTCGGTTCTACTTCCTACGAAGCCTCGGGCGACGCCTAACAAATGGCCAACTCTGACATCACAGCGCGGATCCATGCGCTACATCCCGAGAGCGCTCCGGCGCCTGTTTCGACCGAGACGAACGCCTCTTATGCGAGAGTGCAGCTTGCCCGGCATCCCAAGCGACCTCACGCGGTTGACTACATCAACCGTATCTTCACTGATTTTGCCGAACTGCATGGCGACCGATTTTACGGCGACGATTTGGCAATTGTGGGCGGATATGCCTTTTTAGATGGCAAGCCGGTGATGGTGATTGGACAGCAGAAGGGTCGCGATACCAAGCAAAAGCTGGCTCGCAACTTTGGTATGCCCAAGCCCGAAGGCTATCGCAAGGCGATGCGGCTGATGAAGATGGCCAACAAGTTCAAGCGGCCAATCGTCACCTTCATTGATACTCCGGGAGCTTATCCCGGGATCGATGCCGAAGAGCGGGGGCAGGCTGAGGCGATTGCCTATAACTTGCGAGAAATGGCACGGCTCGATGTGCCGGTGATTGTGGTGGTGATCGGGGAAGGTGGATCGGGTGGGGCGCTGGGCATGGGCGTTGGCAACAAGATCCTGATGATGGAGAACAGCTACTACAGCGTGATTTCGCCCGAGAGCTGCGCGGCGATCATCTGGCGCGATTCGGCCAAGGCGGAGCTTGCTGCGGCAGCCTTGAAGCTGACTGCACCGGATTTGCTTGAGCGCGGGATCATAGATGAAATCGTAGGAGAGCCTGAGGGTGGCGCGCAGGAAGATCACGATGCGGCTGCGGTGTTGCTCGGGGCATCGATCCGGAAGGCTCTCAGCGAGCTTTCGACGCTCGATGCGGCAGGATTGGTTGAGCAGCGATATCAGAAGTTTCGGCAGATGGCCCCGTTCTTTAGTGCCTAAGGGAGTTAAGTTGTGAAGAATCTGAAATGGGGAGCGATGATCGCCCTGGGGGCGCTCGGTTTTATTGCGGCTTTGTTTTATAACTCTATGTCCTACAGTCAGTTCCGGGTAGAGGTGTGCATGGAGTTTGAGGGCAGATCGAATTGCCGGACGGCGCTTGGGGCGACTGAAGAACTCGCTTTGCGAACTGCGGTGGACAACGCTTGCGCGATGATTG